>JANXZF010000118.1 GCA_025355665.1 Actinomycetes bacterium | reverse complement strand
ATCACCCCCAACAGATGGATCTTCAACCTTAATGACTTCAGCGCCTAAGTCTGCAAGATAGAGAGTTGCAAACGGGCCTGCACCGTATTGCTCTATTGAAACAATCCGAACGTCGGATAATGGAAGTTTTCGATCGGCGGTGTTCATCCCCTCACCAACTTCGGAATCATCTCGATTATCTGGTTTTGAGCAATACGGGATGTTGCCCCGGATAACCCATGCGAAGGAGGGCTTAACTTCACTGCATCCGCCAATCCTTCGTACCGAGCAATCTTTTCAATCACTTCATCAACGTCGCCTGCTAGGGATAGAGCGTCTACCATCTCATCAGTCACAACTTCACCAAGGTCATCACTCGATACTCCTGTCTTGAATTTTGCAATCACCGCATTCTGCTGATCTTGCAGGCCATGGAATTCAAAGAAATCCGCGAAGGTTCTGACTGATGCATAGAAACCGATTAGACCGGCAGCCCAGCGCTTAGCCTTCTTGGAATCGTTATCTATGACGCATAATGCAGATACGACTATTTCAAAATCTTTACGTTCTCCGACCGATCTTGCGCGTCCTTCTTCGAGCCACGGAATCAAATTCTTTTCCAAATAAGATGGTGAGCAAAGCTCGTGAGAAATCCAACCATCTCCTATTTCCCCCGCGAGTTTGGTCATCACTGGTCCCATCCCCGCAAGGTAAATCGGGATCTTCGTGCGGGGTGGTGTAAATGGGCGCTTAAAGCCGCGAATATCAATGCGCTCGTATTCACCCTCAAACTTCATAGGGTTGCCGAGGTGGGAATTTTCCAAAATCATCCGAATTATTGAAATAGTCTCTCGAAGATGTGGGGCCGGCTTTCCAAAACGCGCGTTATGCCAATCCACGTTGAGGCGCTCGACTGCCGACCCGAGACCCAAAATAAATCTGCCGTTGCTAGCCTCATCAACATCAAGAGCTTCAAGTGCAGTAATCATTGGACTTCGAGGAAAAGCTAGGGCGATTGCAGTTCCGATTCCCACCGTCTTAGTTTTCGCAGCCAATGTAGCTGCCGTAACCGTCGCACTTCGGTGTAGCTCTGGCACCCAAATTACTTCGGCACCCGCTTTTTCGGCGCGTTGTGCGGCATCAACTAATTCGTCTAGCGTTTCTCCCCAAGGTGCATAAGTAATGCGTAGACCCATCTTTGGTCCCTCCTTGGAACGAATATTGAAACCATCTGGGCTTTTCCACCGAATGAGGTAGTGTTCCAGTTTCAGTGTAATACTCTCCTATTTTCGGAAAGAGGGCAACTGTTTATGACAGGTTCTATTGTTATACACGAGGATCGTTCCGCTCTGTGGACTACCATTAATCGCCCAGAACATCTAAATGCTTTAACACCAGAAGTTGTGGCTGGAATAAATGTAGCTTGCGATCGAATTGATAAAGATCACACTTTGCGAGCATTAGTGATTACTGGTGCACCGGGTAGTAAAGCCGAAACATTCTCAGTAGGAATGGATATTAATTTTCTAAGCAAATGTTTTGCAGACATTGATGGCGTCTTTGTTCCATTTTTGACTTCCGTCCATGAAATGCTTCTTCGGTTGGAAAGTCTGCCTGTTCCAGTTATCGCTGCTGTAAATGGATTTGCTCGGGCAGGCGGTTTCGAGATTTTACTTTCCGCCGACATTGTCGTGATCGCGGAGGAGGCAAGAATAGGTGACTTGCATCTTTCCAACGGCGTTCCACCGGGAGGCGGGGCCAGTTTCAGAAGTATCTCCAAGATGGGCCGAATACGAGCCAAATCGCTCCTTCTCATGGCCGAAAAGTTAAGTGGGGCAGAAGCTGTTATCGCTGGCCTTGCGACGTATTCGGTACCGCGAGCTGAACTTGTAGATAAGGTCAATTGGGTGGTCGATAGCATCAAGAAATCTCCCCGAAACGTCATCGCTGTTACAAAGAAGATGTTCGTTGCTACGGACGGGAAGTCCAGCGCCGAAAGTTGGAGAATCGAGATGGAACTAATTCGAGATTTTCTTCTTAATGATCCGAAGGCTTCGGAGGGTTTCAACGCCTTTAGAGAAAAAAGGTCACCAGAATGGCTATGAGGACCGCGCCCGTTCTGCTAACGCAAGAACTACGAGATTCCCTCGTCACTCTTGGAAACTACAGTCACCCCATCTTCCATGAATTGGCAGTTGCAAAAAAGTCAGGAATGGAAACGCTGCCCCTGCCTGGTCAAGGCCTTTTACTTCTAGCAGGCGGAGCGGTGGAAGAATTGGGATTGGTTAAAGACGCCATCGCCTTGGTGGGCCTTGGTGAAACAAAATTTCTCAGACCGGCATTTGTGGGCGAGGAAATCATCGTCGAAATCCATGAGCAGAGTCGGACTTTGACGTCAGGCGGAAACAAGGCAATTGGCGAATTCACCTGGAGAATGACAAACGGCGACGGTGAACTCCTTGCAACAACTACTGCCAAGATGTTGCTACACGCTTAGTTTGGTCCCAACCAACTTGCCGAAGGCAATTGCTGGCATAACCGCCATGCCGCCGACGAAAGACTTCCCCATGATCCCGGCGCCGAGAATCTCCCCGACAGCAAAAAGATGCTGAAATGATTGGCCGTTTGACTTTCGCACCCTTAATTCACTATCCACATCTAGCCCTGAGAAAGTTATCAAGGTCACCCCGTGATTCTCGATCGAATAAAAAGGACCGCGCTCAATCGGAGCCGGACGAAAAGCGCGCCCGAATTTATCGGGACGTCCGGCAATCAAATCAGCGTTATATTCGGCGACCGTGGAAGCCAATCCATTGCTATCGATTCCAGTCAGCTCGGCCAACTCCTCCAAAGTATCGGCAACAAATATCCCAGGTAACTTATTGGCTTCACTCTTAAATTTTTCTGTACTCCAACCGACCATCATCGACTTACCCTTTTCTAGGGCTACTGAATCAAATACTGTCCAGAAGGTCATCTTGTCCAGAGCGGCCAACGCACGCTCTTTCTTATCGATACTCTCCTCATCCTCTGCAATCCACCGCTTACCCATCCGTTCGACATAGATTTCATATGGAGGCCGTTCGCTCGCAATCAAGGCCGGCCGATCGGAAAACCGTATAACGCCGGAACCGTCCGGTGACGGTAGGCCGCCGAAGGAGGGCAGATATGTGCCTTGACCTGCAACTGCCCCGCCAACTTTCTCTGCCATGAGCAGTCCATCACCTGTTGAGGTGCGCCATGCGGCACTCGCAAGAGGCTTCTTCTCCAATCGTTCGAATAATTCGGGATTAGCGGCAAAGCCCCCCGTGGCAAGGACCGTATTTCTGGCATGCAATTTTGTGCCGTCGCCGAGAATTACACCATTGACCTCGCCACCTTCATCCAAAGAGAGCCCCTGAACTGGCGTATTTAGGCGAAGTTCCAACCGATTCTGCGCCATGGTCTCATCGAGAAGTTTCTTTAGAACTTTTAGAATACTTCTGCCTTCCTCTGGTCCGTAATATGTTCGAGCAGTCAAATAGGGTTCGTGACCGTACACGATTCGTGGGACGTCAGGAGCAAATTCAAACCCGTTTTCCTCTAACCAATCCAATGTCGGGGCAGCAAGATCGGTAGCCATCTTTAGCAAATCTTGGCGCGCGCCCTCCGAGATGCGATTTATATCTGCACGGTGAGCTTCCACCGAATCGGTTATCCCTCTTTCGCGTTGGCGCCTTGCGCCGGCCGCAGACATATGCCCCCCGGAAATATGAAGAGTGCCGCCAATTTCTGCCTCTTTATCAAGGAGGAGCACATATGCACCGCGCTTGGCGGCAGTAACGGCGCATGGAATTCCACCAGTTCCAGCACCGACGACAATTAAATCGAAAACATTATCTGTCATGCGTATAACCCTCCATCATTATCAAGGTACGGCCCTGCTTTGATGGTGCACTCTTAAAGGCCAGACCAGCTTGCGCAAAAGGAAGTTGTTGAGCGATTTGCGGGATCGCCTTGCCGTCCTTCAGATATTCCATGCTCTGATCCATAAGGTCTTCTATTAATGACCAAGGACGCCGAAACAAGTTGTAGCCGATCAATTGATGTTCGGTTCCCAAGAAACGTGGAGCTATCAGCGGCATTTTATGACCGGCTGAAAACCCAAACAAAATATGCTTGCAATCAACGCCCCCCGACATGAGCGCAAGGTTTGAAATATCGCCGCCAAGGCCATCTACTATCCCTGAAACTCCTTTGCCATTTGTTAGTCCTTTAATCTTCTCTGGCATACCCTCATATGAAACATAGTCAACGCCATCTATTGAAATTTCCTCTCGCGCAGCCGCAATTACATGAGCGCCACGATCCTTGGCAACAGCGACGGATGCGGCTCCAACACCCCGATTGGCGCCTAAAATCAGCACGCTCTGTCCGGCCTTTATTTGGATGGAGTGGTCCAAGATTGCCAAGGCCGTAATTAGCCCTGTAAACCCAGCTGCTACGTGAAGTGGATTGACATCTCCGGGAATCGGGTAGAGGACATCCTTGGGAACAGAAGCCACAGTCCGATGAATGCCCGGAGTAGTCAGTCCTCCACCACGCATTTCAACAAAAGCAAAAAATAGTTTCCCGTCGCTGTCACGAACCACACCAGTCGTCCCTGGAACTATAGGAAATGGTGGGGCAAGTGGGTATCGCCCCTCCGCCATCTGACGATCCAATGGAGACACGTCGCAGGCAACTACTTCAACTAACTCTTCACCTGGTTGTCTCGAAATCGGCGTGTGGCGAATCTCCGTTTCGCCAATTGCCGTGCACCACAAGGCATAGGAATTTTCGCCGTCGATAGTCATAGAACAATCAAACACCATCTCCTCAAACTTTCTACCTTTTGTTCCATTCCTGGAAATAACGCTTCTCTTTTCTCCTCCTGATTTTCTTTCTGCGATACATTGCGGCTATGAATAAATCTCTCACGCCCGGTTTAGACGCAATCAAGAAACTGATTACCGCTGTTGGCGAACGAGACTTGGCCGGAATCCTCAATTCATACGAAAAAAGTGATGAGCTGTATGTATTCCTGGAAGGACCGCGCTGGTCATCACGCACGTACGATTCAGTAAGCACAGGGTGGACGTCATGGATAAATGCCAATATTCACATCACCAAACATGAATGGATCGAAGGTCCTGTCGAAGTAACTGGAGGAGGTTTAGCATCAGTTCAAGGAATGATGAACCTTCATACGGTCTCCCCAGCCCAAACGAAAATAATAAAGGCACGGGGCACATGGGTGCTTCGGGAGGGTGCAGACGGCGAATGGCGGATTGTCCACGAGCATGTTTCTGCACCGATGGAAGATCCTTACGGCACGGGAGATTGGAAGCAATAGAACTATTTAAGCGTCAATCCGATCGCGGTTGATTTCAGCGGTGGAAATAAATTCCTTGCGCGGGGCCACATCGTTGCCCATGAGAAGTTCGAACATCGCATCGGCCGCAACTGCGTCCGTCACAGTGACTCGCCGTAGCGTGCGATGCTCTGGATCCATCGTGGTTTCCCGTAGCTGATCTGCGTCCATCTCACCCAGACCTTTATACCGCTGGATCGGCTCTTTCCACTTCTTCCCCGCTTTGGCAAGGCCAGCCAGAACTTTCTTCATTTCTTCATCTGAATAGGTGTAGGTGAATTCGCCTTTCTTTCCACCAGATCCCATCGATTCGATGCGGTGAAGCGGTGGGATTGCGGCAAAGACTCGACCGGCGTCGATCAGCGGGCGCATGTAGCGGTAAAGCAATGTCAGAAGAAGTGTTCGAATGTGGGCACCATCAACATCGGCGTCTGACATGAGGATAATTCGTCCATAACGTGCCTCGTCGAGTTCAAAGGACCTGCCAGAACCTGCTCCGATCACCTGGATGATGGACGCGCACTCAGTATTGTCGAGCATCTGGGAAAGCGAGGCCTTCTGCACGTTAAGGATCTTGCCGCGAATAGGCAGAATTGCTTGAAATTCGGAGTTACGGGCAGCTTTGGTGGTGCCAAGTGCCGACTCGCCCTCGACGATGAACAACTCGGTACGGGCAACATCCTCTGAACGGCAGTCTGAGAGCTTGGTCGGCAGCGAGGAACTTTCAAGGGCATTTTTGCGTCGCTGAAGATCCTTATGCGCACGAGCAGAAATGCGAGTGCGAGAAGCGGCAGAAATCTTCTCAAGAATCAGACGTCCGCTTGCCTTGTCGATCCGCTTGGTGGTGTTGAAGAAAGCCTTCATCTCCTCGGCAACGACTGCAGCAACAATTCTTGTAGCCGCTGATGTCCCAAGCACTTCTTTTGTCTGTCCTTCAAATTGCGGTTCTGACATACGAACCGTAATGACTGCTGTGAGACCTTCCATGACATCGTCTTTAATTACGTCGGCTTCATTGTTCTTCAAGGTCTTGGTAGAGCGCAGCGCCTCATTAATTGCTTTGGTAATTGCTCGCTCGAAGCCTTGAATATGTGTTCCGCCTTTTGGAGTCGCGATAATGTTGACGAAGGATCGCATGGTCGTTTCAAAACCGTTGCCCCACTTCAATGCGATGTCGACACCCATGTCACGTTCGACTTCCGTGGAGACCATGTGCCCTTGATCATCCAAAACAGGCACCGTTTCTTGATAGTGGCCACCACCGCTAAGCCGAATGACTTCGCCAACTGGTTCGTCGGGCTGAAGGAATGAGCAGTACTCCGAGATTCCACCTTTATGAAAGAAAGTCTCTGTTGTCTTTACGTTGGTCCGATTGTCATTGACGTTCAACGTCAAACCCGGTACGAGGTATGAAGTTTGACGAGCTCGCGCGTAAATTTCCTCGAGATCGAGTTCGGCGTCCTTTAAAAAGATCTCTTTATCGCTCCACCACTTAGTGCGTGTTCCAGTTACCTTATGTGGCACTTTGCCGACAATGCGCAAACCAGAGGCGGGTTCAAAGGGCGCCCGTGGCCCTTCGCCGTCAAAAATGCCCGCGGCACCCCGCTTAAAGGACATCCAATAAATCTTCCCATTTCGATCAACTTCAACGTCAAGACGAGAGGCGAGCGCATTTACGACAGAGGCACCGACACCGTGCAATCCACCAGATGCTGCATAGGATCCCCCGCCGAATTTGCCACCAGCATGCAACTTTGACATAACAACTTCGACGCCAGTCAGTCCTGTTTTGGGTTCTTTATCCACTGGAATTCCCCGGCCATCGTCATGGACTTCGACAGATCCATCAGATTCCAGGTTGATATCGATTTTCTTGCAATATCCCGCTAATGCCTCATCTACCGAGTTGTCAATGATTTCCCAGAGGCAATGCATCAACCCCCGCGAATCGGTCGAACCGATGTACATACCTGGTCGCTTTCGGACAGCGTCTAGACCTTCGAGAACCGCCAAATCTTTTGCGGTGTAACTCGGTTCGATGTTTTTATCCTTGATGCTCACGGGCGCAAAGGCTAGCGAGGAGTACAGATGCATGACAGTAAGCGCGCCGCATTTGGCCTCCTTCTTGTGAATATACATTGAATATACGCTGAGAATTCGGGGAGAACGTCATTTAAACGTCCCTGTAACGAAAGATTTACATAATTTGCCCTATATTTACAAGCAGGGAATAACTAAGGCATGGTTTGATGTTCACATAGGTGAGACTCATAATGAGCCAAACGTAAGGAGAGCGAAATGACTGAGCAGTTGATTTTAGAAGCCACACCGCTCAATGCCGTTGATCGCTGTGATCGATGCGGAGCTCAGGCATATGTACGTGCCGTACTCCTATCAGGCGGAGAACTCCTCTTCTGCGGACACCATGCCAAGGAATATGCCGCCGGCCTCAAGCCGATCGTGGCTCACATCCAAGATGAGACCAAGCGCCTCGAGGAGACTCCAGCGCGCTGAAGCCTATGTGCCAGTTCGTGAATTACAACGCTGGGGCTTGAAAATTCGCAATTCTGTGGGATCCATCACAAAATGGTTTATCTTGCGAATGGCCACATCGGCATAAAGAAAAATTCGTATCTGTACGGATGATTTTTCCTTCTGCGTCCACAAAATCCACGGTTCCAGTAACTCGGAGCGAGCCGTTGGCTCGCACTTGAATTTTTACTCTTTCGCTTTCGGCGATCTCGCTCATACTATTAATCCAAATAATCGCGGAGAACTTGTGAACGTGACGGGTGGCGCAGTTTAGACATCGTCTTGGACTCGATTTGGCGAATTCGCTCTCGTGTCACGCCGTATACCTTGCCGATTTCATCCAGAGTCTTGGGCTGGCCATCAGTTAGGCCAAATCGCATTGCGACCACACCCGCTTCGCGCTCGGACAAAGTGTCCAAAACCGCGTGCAGCTGCTCTTGAAGCAATGTAAATGAGACCGCATCAGCCGGAACTACCGCTTCAGAATCCTCGATGAGATCTCCGAATTCGGAATCGCCTTCCTCGCCCAGTGGGGTGTGAAGGGAGATTGGCTCGCGGCCGTACTTTTGAACCTCGACGACCTTTTCAGGTGTCATGTCTAGTTCTTTGGCTAATTCTTCAGGCGTAGGTTCGCGACCGAGGTCTTGCAACATCTGGCGTTGAACTCGCGCAAGTTTGTTAATGACTTCAACCATGTGCACTGGAATACGGATCGTACGTGCCTGGTCTGCCATTGCACGCGTGATCGCTTGGCGGATCCACCACGTTGCATACGTCGAGAATTTGTAACCCTTTGTGTAGTCGAACTTTTCAACTGCACGAATCAATCCGAGGTTACCTTCTTGAATTAGATCAAGGAACAACATTCCGCGGCCGGTGTATCGCTTTGCCAGCGAAACAACCAGACGCAAGTTTGCTTCCAAAAGGTGGTTCTTGGCGCGGCGTCCATCTTCGGCAATCCACTCGAGCTCGCGCTTGAGTTTCTTATCCAATTTCTTGTCAGTAGATATTTTCTCTTCGGCAAAAAGTCCGGCTTCGATACGCGTGGCAAGCTCTACTTCGAGCTCGGCGTTGAGAAGTGCTACGCGACCGATCTGCTTTAGGTAGTCCTTAACGGGGTCAGCAGTTGCGCCTGCAGTCATAACTGTTTGCGCCGGCGCATCATCTTCTTCGGAAGCCTTGAGCGTAAAGGCGTTTTCTTCGTTGCCAGTACTCTCTTCTGCAAGGTTTACAACGCGAGGTGCGTTTGCCTTGTCTTCAGGAGTTTCTTCATGTGCAACTTCTGCAACAAGGGCTTCGAGATCTTCTAGTTCAACTTCCTCTAGTTCGACATCTTCTCCATCGATCTTTGCAACGGCAGTTGCAGATGACTTCTCTGATTTCGCGGCCGGTGGATCAACCAACTTCGGTGCAACGAGTGCGTACTCCGCTTTTTTCAAAATGCGATTTGGTGAACCAAGACCATGCTTACGTAATTTTTCTGTAAGTGCTGGAACGCTCACAGCAAGTTCGCGAGCTTCATCAACTAAAGGCTTATCAATTTTTTTAGGAATTCGATTAAGACTTGTAACACCGCGTGCGGTCAACTCTTCGTTAACTTCCTTCTGACGATGAATTGCTTCCTTCGCACTAATGATCAAACGCACATCGTGAACAGTGAGTTCCTTCTTCAAAGCAATCTTTACCGCTGCGGCCTTTTTTGCCGGAGCCTTTTTTACTGCAACCTTCTTTGCGACGGCCTTTTTTACAGGTGCTGCGGCCTTTTTAGCCGGCGCAGCTTTTGCCTTGTTTTTGAGCGCACTAAGAGAAGCCACATCAGTCCTTTGTTTTGACTCCGCTGCGTTGACCTTCAATCAACCGCGGAGAAGTGATGTCTATATTATAAATTATCCACAGGCGAAAATGCACATCCACAGGTCTTTTCGAGGGTCCAAAGTCTCTACCCAAGCGTGAGGGCGCCCCGGATCACATCGCCGACGGCCTCAACCTCGACCAAGAAGCCATCATGACCAAAGGGTGAGGAAATCGTGACAAGAGCGTGAGCGTTGGGGACAAGATCTGCGATCTCTGCTTGAAGCCTGGGCGGAAAGAGCCTGTCGGTGTCGATTGAGACAACAATGACGGGCACGGTGATGCTGGCAAGAGCAGCCCGAACTCCGCCCCGATCGCGGCCGATATCGTGGGAATTCATGGCCTCGGTCAAAGAAATATAGGTATTGGCATCGAATCTGTGCGCCAATTTCTGCGCTTGGTGATCGAGATAGGACTCCACTGCATAGCGACCTGTGTCATCACCTTGGAGTTCGCGGCCAAAGCGCACGTCCATTTCGGCCTCGGTTCGATACGTCAGGTGGGCAATCCGGCGTGCAATGCCCATTCCATCAACGGGACCCTGAGCTTTGTCGTAATAATCCCCTCCGTAAAAATGCGGGTCGGATTTGATGGCTCTAATCTGAATCGACGCGGTGCCGATCTGATCCCCCGTTGCCACAGCGGACGAACCGATCGTGCAGATTGCATCGACTCGATCCGGGTGTTGGATGGCCCACTCAAGCGCCCTCATTCCGCCCAGGGACGGGCCGACTGCAAGGCGATACTTCTCAATCCCTAAGAGATTAGTAAATGCGAGTTCGGCGTCAACCATGTCCCGAATCGTCAGGCTTGGAAAGCGCGAGCCGTACCTTTTGCCATCTGGGGCCAGACTCGATGGACCAGTGCTGCCTTGGCAGCCGCCAATGACATTTGGGCAGACGATGAAATATTTATCTGTATCAAATGGAAGTCCAGGACCAACCATCGACGGCCACCAGCCAGTCACATCTGACCAACCCGTTAGCGCATGGTTGACCAATATGGCGTTGTCATGGGATTCATTGAGTTCGCCCCAACTTTGATACGCGATTGTGACATCGGTGAGGACTTCGCCATTTTCCAATGTGAGAGAACCGATCGAAAGAAAGGATCGACCTGCCGGCTCGTGAAATTCAAGCCATGCTCCTGTGGTGCCCAAAGTTGCCATAAAAAACCTTCCGCGCTTGTCGGCTATCTTTCGCCAACCTGGTCTTCACCCGGAGCACCCCGCCGCGATGGAGGGTTGCCGTCCAGTTAGCCGGGGCTCGTACCTGGAACTCGTGACCTTGGGCGAGATTCTAGACCCAACCCAATGAAAAACAGAAAGCACCGAAAAGTGAAAACCTCACGCCTCAAATATCCCAGCGCAAACCTTGGGGTGAAGGTCTTTGCGCATGGCACTGAAGGATTCCGGTGGCCATCCAGCGTTGAAGACTCGACGAAGAAGGGCTGCCAGCGAGTACGAAGGATCATCGGCCAGGGCCCGATCCAAGCATCGTTGAGCAAGAGCGCCCTCTCCTTTCTCGTAAGAAAGGGCAGCGAGCAATGAGGCAACAGGGGCGATGAATCCCGTTGGTGCGATTCGAACAAGGTAGCGCCACATACTCCAGTACAGCTCGATTGTTGCTTCGTCATGTGAGCCCAGTGCAAAGTCGCGGACTTGGATATCGCTTAACGCTCCTAGCACTTTGGCCGACAGCTTTTGATCTGCCGAAATATCGCGTCCTAGCGAGCTCGAGATGAACCGCGAGGCTAGATCTAAAACACCAAGTGCGCCTTCTCGTTGCGCCGACGCAAGATCTTCGCATTCTGGATCAATATTGGCCAAAGCAACATTGGCAACAAATTCAGCATCTGTTGAAAGTGGCAGAGACGCAATTGAATCAGCCATACCTTCACGATTCCCGTAGGGCATAGGTCGACCCTCAGCCACTTGCTCGACAGCGACGCGGGAGGAAGAAATTTCGGGAAGTTCGTTACCTTCACACGGGCAGCATTCGCGGTCACTGCAAAGAACCGAGCGCCACCGCCCGTTGGTAATCAAAAGGGATTCACTAGTCGGTATCTCTACCCGCGAGAAGGCCGTTGATATGTTGCCAAGGATTTCCTCGCCATCGGTTCGTCCATCCGGCACGTAGGCAACAACAAGTGCACCTTGCGCGCCGTCGCGAACCAAGTGAAAAATCAATGCGTCATAAGCGTCAAGTGAATCCACTTGATCAACCATTGGGTAGTCCACGCGCATTGCCATTCCGACGCAATCATCCTTCAGCGAGACAATTACAAGTGAGTCACTGGGGTGATATCCGATAAGAAATGGAATGGCGGCCAATAAATCATGAGGTGATGTAAGTGTTGTCATGAGAAGGAAGGGTTCTCTGCATCGCCCACATTTTTCTTCGGGAGATAAGCCACTTGTGGAAAATTCGGCCTTGCTGGCGCCATCACTGTGTAATTCGAGTCGGGGCATTGGCGACAGAAACCACCGATACGGAAACTTTGCGGATCTTCCCCGTTATGGCGCGAGCCACGCCGTTATTGCTCCACGTACCTCCCCAGGTGGCAACCAACGTCACTACAAATGTCCCTGCTTTGCTGTACGCATGAGAGATCTCTTGATTCGGATAAGCCTCCCCGGGCGATGTCGTTGCGAAGAATGATCCATCGCCGAAACTCCACAAGAATGAGGGCCGCATCGTGACGTCTACTGCCTCACCGATAATCGCTACCTTCGTGGAGAAAACTCCCGGTAAGTCACACCAATAGATCACAGGTACGTTCACCAAAGCGTTTGATGTTGGTTGATGGGCGATAATTCCGGTCGGCAATAACTTGATCAATTTGTCGTTGAGAGAAACGGCTGGTGCGACTTTCTTCGCCACTTTGCGCGACGCGCTCTTTGGTTTGGGCGCGCTCTTTGGCGCTGTAACTAATGTCGTCGCGCGGGGCTTCGGCGAGGATGCTATGTATTTCTTCGCGATGATTTTCGGCCTTGGCTTCGGAGCCACTTTGGGTGCTGCGCGTTTGGCGGGACCAGACCCCTTGTGCGCCTCAATCACCAGTTGGCCGTCTTGAACATAAACATCAATGCACGCCTTGCTCGCGCAATCGGCCGCTTGCAAATAGTCGGCGTGAAGAAGTTGGGGAAGAAGAAAGAAGGGGCAGATCAACGTCAGACAAAGAATGCGATATTTGGAATTCAACATTTCCCGAGAATAAAAGTTCCCGAACTCACATCATCTTCTCGTTGGCCACGTTGTGGAAAGGGCTTTCCCGTGGGCCTAAAGTGGTCTCATGGCACATCGCGATGGGGACGGCTGGGTTCAATGCCAGTGCGGTGGCAAGCATTGGGGTCTCCACGGTGCTGCCGGGATACTTCTGATGCGCGATCACACCATTTTGCTCCAGCACCGCGCACCATGGGTGCACAACGGCGACTCGTGGGGAATCCCAGGAGGCGCCCGTGACTCCCACGAGACTGTGATCGAGGCCTCCCTTCGCGAAGCAATTGAGGAGACCGGAATTGACCCAGACCTCGTCACTATTCATCGCACACATCATGACGACCACGGTGATTGGCGCTACGACACCGTTATCGCCACCGCCAGCCCTTTGCTAATTCCACACGAAATGAACGATGAGTCGCAGGAACTTCGGTGGGTTGCATGGGAAGACGTGGACTCGATGCATCTGCATCCAAGTTTTGCAAAGACGTGGCCGGCACTACGAGTTATTTTGGAGCGAGACTTCTAGTTTTTTATCTCCTTTAGAAATGATGCGTGCAAACGGCGCAGCGACTCCTTAACGGTCTTGTCATCTGATGTTCGCCATAGCGGTGGCATCGAATTCAGAAGAACCGATCCGTATCTCTTTGTAACAATTCGCGAATCAAGAATCGCCACGACTCCCCGGTCATCCATTGATCGAATCAACCGCCCGGTCCCCTGCGCAAGCATCAGCGCCGCACGAGGCATAGAAACCTTCATGAACCCGCTGCCACCGGCAGCATCGACTTCAGCCGCGCGGGCAGACATCACGGGGTCATCGGGACGCGGAAACGGAATGCGATCGATCGCCACGAGAATGCATGAGGAACCCGGGACATCTACACCTTGCCAAAGGCTTATGGTTCCGAGCAAAATCGATGTCTCATCATTGGCAAACTTCTCAACCAAAGGCCCGACGGCGTCGCCGCGCTTTTGAGTAATGATCTTTATCGGTAACTCCGCCAGCACTTTGCGCAGATGGGTATCAGCGGCCTCAACTCCGCGCCATGATGAGAAGAGGGCCAGAGTGCGCCCGCCTGCCGCATCAATAAGCTCGCCAAGTTCGGTCAACGCTTCAAAACTTGGGCCATCACGACCAGGTTCGGGGAGATGCTTAGGTAAATACAGCATGCCCTGGCTGGCAAAATCAAAGGGGGAACCCACATCGAGCATCTGCACATTGCTTGGATCAATGTCCCCATCTTCAACATCAGGCCCATCTTCTGCGAGATCGTCGAGTGCGAATCCAATATTCCTGGCCATCGCGTCAAAACCTTTGCCGACCGTCAACGTTGCCGACGTGGCGATTACAGGTGATTTAGTCAGCAGGTTATTGCGTAAGACGGATGAAACAGTAAGAGGCGCGAGGTGGAGAGCGGAGAAGGTGGGTTCGAACCAGAGCACCTGACCCTTTCCCATCTTCAGAATTTTCGCTGCAGTATTCGAGATTTCGGTAACCGCACCCTTCACTCGGGCACGCTCAGCAATAGAGTCTGAATCCACAATTTCTTCATCTGCTGCGATCAACTGCAAAACTTTCTGCGCGGCCTCGCGCACTTTACGAATTGGCGCTTCTAGCTCTGAAGGAATTTCAGTAAGGCGACCCTGCAGTCCTGTTTCGTATTTGACGCGTTGGCCGTAGCCCTCCATCGCTTCGTTGAAATCGGTGGCCGCCTTAACGAATGCGTCAGATAATTTGCCGGGCGTATGCTTTTTCGACATGCCGGCTGCACGAGAAACGCGAGGGCCCGTCAATTCCTCGGTCACTGCTTGCGTGGTGCGATCCATGAATTCGTGTGCTTCGTCCAAAATCACCGCATCGCGCTCGGGCAAGATGGGATGCGAGTCCACGATCTCGATGGCAAGAAGGGTGTGATTGGTAACCACGACGTCAGCGGTCGCGGCCTTTGCCTTTGCAATCGCGGCAAAGCACTGGTGCCCATAAGCACAGACCTCCGCCCCAACGCATTCGCGCCCCGAAAGAGAATTCGCGGCCCACACTCGTCGATCTACATCAGGTGCATCATCACGATCTCCGCTGACTCCCGGCTTGCGTGCCCAGTCATGCAATCGCTTGGCATCTTTTTCAAGGCTGCTCACTTCGAGCATGGCTTCACCATCCGGATCGCCGCCATCGCTATTCATTTTCTGCAAGCAGACGTAGTTTCCGACACCTTTGTAGATTCCGTAGGTAATTTCTCGCTTCAAAACTTTTTCTAACGCGGGAACAATCCTCGGTAGATCACGTTCGACCAATTGGCGTTGTAATGCCAATGTTGCAGTTGCAACCAGGACTTTTTTGCCATGAACCAGCGCCGGAACAAGGTAGGCCAATGATTTACCAGTGCCAGTTCCGGCCTGAACCATCAAATGGTGGCGATCAGAAAGTGCATTAGCCACGGCTTCGGCCATTTCAATCTGACCTTCGCGAGGAGATCCGCCAATAGCCTCAACCGCCGCATCTAATGCCAGCCGGACCTGGTCTAAAAGCTCGCTCACGCGGGTCAGCCTACCCATGATCAGTGACGGGAAAAGATAGTTGAACTTTCAACTAAAATGAGTATGATGAGCCTATGGATATGAAAATGCCCGCTCTCTACATAGGTCATGGCGCTCCGATGTTGCTCGATGATCCCACCTGGTCTTCAGAGTTGACCAAAGTTGCCAAAGATCTCCCTCGCCCAAAGGCGATTCTCATTGTGTCTGCCCATTGGGAGTCAGCGCCGATCACCTTGAGCAACGTCGCTGCTAATGCCCCACTTGTCTACGACTTCTACGGTTTCGATCAGAAGTACTACGAGATGACCTACAACTCCCCCGAGGCCTCTGCGCTCGCGCAAAAAGTCTCTGCGTTGATGCCCAAGAACGAACCGATTCACCAGAGCAATCGCGGACTCGATCACGGGGCATGGGTTCCACTGAAAATCATGTATCCAGACGCTGACATCCCAGTACTTCAGATGTCCATGCCAACTTCGAATCCGTATCTACTCATGGAATTGGGGAAACGACTTCAACCGCTTCGAGATGAAGGCGTGCTTATCATCGGTTCCGGTTTCATGACTCATGGTCTGCCCTACATTCGAGACTGGCGCATGGACGCAAGCGCTCCGACATGGTCCAGCGATTTCGATCAGTGGGCCGCGGAGGCGTTGGCCAATGGCGACGTCGATGAACTTGCAAATTTCAAATCAAATGCCCCTGGAATGCCCTACGCCCATCCAACGGTCGAGCACTTCACACCTTTGTTCATCACTCTCGGAACTGCCGTAACCCCTGATAGGGCTCCAGAAACCCTTATAGAAGGCTATTTTCTAGGGCTTTCGAAACGTTCGATACTCGTGTCTTAGGTTGAACCTTTCCTAAGAATTTCCCGCGCCTGATTAAGCAAATTTTGGGCGGTCAATACTGCAAAATCGACATCGCGCTTTCCTTTGGGTTTGGCTTCATAGCGCGATCCATTTCTACCTCCTCGCAGCGCGTCGAAATTTACTGAATCTTGTTGGGCTGGAGTTCCAGTGAAGACAATTAGTAGTAATTCTCCCACCACTTGATGCTGGCCAACGCCCGATCCCGTACGAAATCCGTATGCGCTCAATATTGCTTCCCCTACGTCGTGCGAAGCGTTATATGCGACATCGTAACTAACTTGATTGGACGTCAAATTTGAAATCTGCTCAAGTGAATCTTCTGCCTGATCGAGGAAACGTTGCGCCTTTGCTAAATCTTTCAACACCTTTCGCAATCGACCCGCACTCACCAAGACATCGATCTCGACTTGCTGTTTTCTCGTAAGGGAAACTGGATTCACGAATGTTTGTTCCAACTCCCAATAGGGACCACTTCTAGCACTCCACCCTTGCGCACCGTACGAAGAAATGGAGTCTCCATGTTCCACTCTTCATTACTCATAATCGTTGGATTGATCATCCACCCTAAGTCTTTGCCAACCTTAGAACAGGCTGCATAGACTTCTGCCACATCCGGTTCGCCAATGACCATGACATCGATGTCTTCCGGTGCATGCCCGCGACGTCCTAGAGCGCGATGAGCCCAGGACCCGAAAATGAAAACTCCCTCGATTCCCTTTAACTCTTTCATGGCGCCCATCAGCATAGGCACTGGCCCCGACGAAATTTCCAAAAGGTTTCTCAGTGATTTGAAATAGGGCGAGTTCTTGTTTGAACTTATTAACCGATTGTTGCCAACTTTGGATTCCGAAATCAGGCCCGCTTCTAGAAGTCGTCCGATCTCTTTGTGCAATGTGGCATAGGGAATTCCAAGTAGATCACTCAAGTTTTGAATTGACCTCGGATTTCCGCTCAGAAATATGCTCGCCAGCACTCGCTCTTGATTAGCGGAGCGAAAAATTGGCAGAAGTAGTGATGGTTCTGTTCTCATATAACGGAGAGTACTCTCCGTTATATGAGAACGCAAGCGGAGCCAAGGCTAGATCAGCTGCAACCGGATGTGCTTCCGCATCCTTCGCAAACATAGCAAGCACCTGATTGACGCATCTTCACACCGCATGTCATGCAAAGCGGTGCATCGGATGCAATCCCGGTCATGGCCTCAAGTAATTCAGTTGAAGAGCCATACCCTTGTGACGGAGCTTTCGTGATCTTCACTTCTTTTGGCCTTGTAATTGCAACCGGAGCAGTTACTGGGGTAGAGGATGGAGTGCGATCGAATTCATCTTCTTCAACTGGTGCATCTTGCGTGTACTCCCCTGTTTCAAGAGCTCGTGCACGCTCTGCTGCCGAATACAAACCAATCGCTGATCGAGTATCAAATGGTAAGTAATCAAGTGCCAAGCGACGGAATATGTAATCCATCATTGATTGTGCGATGCGAACATCTGGGTCATCAGTCATTCCACTTGGCTCAAATCGCAAGTTCGTGAACTTCTCGACAAAGGTCTCAAGAGGCACTCCGTACTGAAGACCAATCGACACTGCGATCGAGAACGCGTCCATAACACCGGCAAGGGTTGAGCCCTGCTTACCCAATTTCAAGAAGACCTCACCGAGTGCTCCGTCTGCATAGGCTCCAGAGGTCATGTAACCCTCTGCCCCACCAACTGAGAACGACGTCGTCATTGCAGGACGCGACTTTGGAAGGCGCTTGCGAACGGCTGCAGCAGGCGCGGTCTCGGAAACCACTTCCTTGCCTTTTGCTTTGCCATCAGAAAGTGGCTGTCCGACCTTGCAATTGTCGCGATAGACAGCAAGGGCTTTGAGCCCGAGCTTCCAGCCCTCGTAGTAAACCTCTTCAACATCTTCGACAGTGGCATCCTCTGGCAAGTTGACGGTCTTAGAGATCGCACCTGAAAGGAATGGCTGACATGCAGCCATCATGCGCACGTGCCCCATAGGCGCGATCGAACGTGCTCCGAGGGCGCAATCAAAGACGTCGTAGTGCTCTGGCTTGAGCCCTGGTGCGTCAATGACATGACCGTGAGTTGCGATGAATTCGATAATGGCTTCAATGGTTTCTTCGGCATATCCGAGTTTGCGAAGGGCCGCAGGAACTGTCTGGTTGACGATCTGCATAGATCCGCCGCCGACAAGCTTCTTGAACTTAACTAGTGAGAAGTCAGGCTCAATACCTGTGGTGTCGCAGTCCATCATTAGACCGATAGTGCCAGTTGGTGCAAGAACCGAGATCTGCGCGTTGCGCCATCCGTTCTTCTCGCCAACTTTGTTGTTTGAATCCCAAGCCTTATTGGCTTCTGTCCAAACATCGCGATCAAGTGTTGTTACAGACTTTGCTGAAATGGAAGCTGATGCGTGCTTGTGCATTACGCGGGCATGAGCATCTGCGTTACGAGCGAAGCCTTCGTATGGTCCAACAATTCCTGCAAGCTCTGCTGATCGCTTGTAGGTGATGCCAGACATCAACGACGTAATCGCACCGGCAAGGGCACGTCCCCCATCTGAATCGTAAGGAAGTCCTGATGCCATTAGCAGCGCACCAAGGTTTGCATACCCAATTCCGAGTTGACGATAAGCGCGCGTTGTCACTCCGATTGCCTCCGTTGGGAAATCAGCGAAGCAGATGGAAATGTCCATTGCCGTGATGATCATTTCTGCGGCTCGGGCAAAGGTCTTGGCGTCAAAAGAGCCGTCAGTCTTGAGGAATTTCATTAAATTCAAGGATGCAAGGTTGCACGATGAATTGTCGAGTGACATGTATTCAGAGCATGGGTTGGAAGCGTTGATGCGACCAGTCTCTGGGTTT
>JANXZF010000135.1 GCA_025355665.1 Actinomycetes bacterium | reverse complement strand
GATCGCATCGGGATTGGACGAGCGCGATTCGCTCAACTTGCTCTGCAACCACTCCGGCAATAATTCGAGAGATCCAACGGGATTGATATTCCAGCGACCGGTCGCTTTAAGGCTGTCGACTGTATCGCCGATGATTGTCAGAAGCGCATCAAGTTCTTCCTGCGAGCGCTTGAAGTTCTCGGTAGAAAGCAGCCAGATGGTGACAATCTTTACTTGCGCTTCCTCGCACCAGCCAAGGAATTCGATGATCTTCTGTGCGCCTGCTCGATGTCCATGGGCAGCAGTTGTCCGACCATGCTGGTCAGGGTTCTCCTTTGCCCATCTACGATTTCCATCGAGAATTACGCCGACGTGGTGAGGTGTTTGGGTGAAATCCAGCGATCGGACTAGTCGTCGTTCATAAAGCGGATAAAGCACCGCTTTGACCGCTCGCCGAAAGAGAATTCCCCAACGTTTCATACTTGATTACGAATTCTTCTTTGGCAAAAACATTGCTACGACACGGCGCTCAGCGATGAATGAAGCGAATGGAACCATACCGGCGAGCATGTACAGAACTGCCCTCTTCACATTCCATCTAGCTTTCATCGACAACTGCATCGTCGTTAATACATAGAGAATGAAGAACGTGCCGTGCACGGCGCCAATCCATGAAACTTTGTCATGAAGTGACGGATTGTGGGCAAAGAGAGTGATTGGTACATCAACGAACCACAATGGCAATGCCATGATGCCCGTGGCAATTGCCATTACTCGATACCGCTGAACGGTGCCATCGCTAGTGCGAGCCATAAGTTCTCCTTTTACTTCCTAGATCTCACGTTGGGTAACTCTACGTTGGTAAAAGGGCAGGTACAGCACGACTCCAGCCATAAACCACCAGATCACCACGTATGAGAGGTGCTGCCAGTAGAAACCGGGGACCGCTGACTTTGGTGTCGGGGGCGTGATGCGCATTCGGACGATTTCTGTTCCCGCTAGCGACTCAGTATCGGCAATCACGAATCCGTCGTAGAGATTTAGCGAAGTCTGGTTTACCACCAGGGCGCTATCTATTCGCGATAGCACAGTCTTGTGAGATTGCGTGACGTCGTCATTTTGATGCGGCATCAGTTTGCCCGTAACTGTGACAATATTCGTCGAGTTCAAGATCAGGTTATTGCGATCGGCCCAGAATCCTCGCACGACCAAAATCGCAGCATGCGAATCCGTTTCGAGGAGGCCCACTTCCCATGTGTCAGTTTGCCCCTGACCGTCCTCTTGAAAAGGTGCTTGATAATCGGCAATGTACCGCCCACTTAATCGCACATGGAGCAAGGCCGCTTTCACCGGAAGGGCAATTCGAGGCTGAGTGACGGAATCAAGCGGCACGACTGTGCTGCTGACGACAATAGGCACTTGGCTCTCTCTCGCCCGGTTCAGTTGCCAAATTCCAAGACTTAGGAAACTTGCTGCAATTACCAGAACCCCAAGAACTGAGAGAGCTCGCTTCAGACTACTTCGAATCATCTTCCTCGCGCTTCTGCATGCGGGTGAAGCGCTTGTAGAAACTGCGGAGCAAGAACGCCACCGCGATAGTTAGGAGACCCACGGTGATCGAACCTGACGTGCTCATTTCAACGTTCTGTGACATGGGGACTCCGTTTCTCTGAAACAATCATCCCATGTCCGAACTCGACTTTTCCGACCGGTATGGCCAGCGGCCAATGCGTTGGAAAGGGTTGGCAGTCGTTCTTCTCATAGTCGGTGGTGCCTGGCTGACATGGGCGGGACTGCATCATGCGCGACCAGAACTTACATCGACGCTGGTTTCTTTCACCATTGACTCCGATAGCACGGTCAGCATGCGTTATTCGATTGATCGTCGCGACCCTAATTCGGCGATCATCTGCACTCTCGTGGCCCATGACTTCGATAAGAACGTTGTCGGCCAAATTGACGACTCGATCCCTGCTGGGGCCGCACACGTAGACAAAACCACGCTCATCCACACTCGATCTACAGCCGTTAGCGCTTCTATCTCGCGTTGCAGGGCCAGTTCACAGTAATCTATGCCACTTATGAGTACTCAAACTTGGCTCACGCAAGAGGCCGCCGACCGTCTACGAACCGAACTCGAATTTCTGGAGACGACTGGGCGCGTTGAAATCATCAAGAAAATTGAGACTGCCCGCTCTGAGGGCGATCTCAAGGAGAATGGTGGCTACCACGCCGCTCGCGAAGAGCAGGGCAAGATGGAAGCGCGTATCCGCCAGCTCAAGCACATGCTCGAGCACGCCCATATTGGTGCCCCTCCTGCCGGCGAATCTGGAGCAGTTGGTGCCGGCATGGTGATCACCGTTGAGATCTCTGGTGAGACGATGAGATTTCTGCTTGGCTCGAGAGAGATCTCAAGCGGCGACTTGGATGTCTATAGCGAAAATTCACCACTCGGCGCGGCGGTGCTCGGCAAGAAGATCGGCGAAACGGTTTCGTACGTTGCGCCCAACAAGCGCGAGATCACGGTCTCCATTGTGGAAGCCGAGTTCTACATCTGATCTATTTTTTCTTCGCTGAATTGTTGTAGGTGCGTACGCTCACAGGGACGAAGATCGCCATCACAATAATCATGTACACCAATGACATGATCATCGGATGTTGGCTCGGGTAAGAACCAGCCGTAACGCCAAACTTGTTGGTGAGCCCAAACAACTGCCGGGTTGCCGCCACCATTGTGGAGACTGGATTCCATTCGGCGAAATACTGTAGCGGTTTGGGCATTCCGGTGGTGGGCGCAAAGGCATTGGATAAGAATGTAAGCGGGAATGTCACCAGAAAACTCACGTTCTGGACGACGCGGGCATCCCTGGCAGTCAAGCCGACGAAAATTCCAATCCAGGAAAGCGCATACCCAAATGCCAGTAGGAAAATGAACGCGAATAACAGTTTGAAGAACCCTGAATGTGGGCGCCAGCCGACAATGAATCCTGCAACGCCCATCACAAGCAAGACCACAATATTGAGGGCGGAGTCGCCCAACGTCTTGCCGAAAACAAGAGCAGAACGGGCGATAGGCAGCGATCGATACCTATCAATCAAACCCTTGGTCATATCCTCGGCGACACCGGAAGCGGTACCAGCCAAAGTGAAAGCCACTGTCTGGACAAATATGCCGGGCATGAGAAACTGAACGTAGCCTCCAGGTTGACCTGAAGAGATTGATCCGCCAAATACATATCGAAAGAGAAGAACAAACATGACAGGCTGAATAGTTGAAAAAATTAGAACTTCAGGCACTCGGACTAGGAGCATGAGTTGCCTTTTCGTGATGATTAGAGCGTCAGAAATCGCATACTTCATGATTTTCTTCCTCTACGCTTTTTAGTCATTTCTACTTCCGGTTCGGTCTCAGCCAGGTGCCCAGTCAGTGACATGAAAACATCATCCAGGGATGGGCGTTTCAGAGCAATATCCAGCGGATGGATACCTGCGCCATCCATCGAGCGAAGAACTTCGATTAGCGCCACCGCGCCTGTACTTACAGGAGCTGAAATTTGTCTCAAGCCCTCGTCAATGACAGGTTTAGCTCCGCTCACTCGCGCGACGATCTCCACCGTTGCTTGAATATTATGGTGATCAACTACAACCTCGAGTTGTTCGCCTCCGACTTGTCGTTTCAAGGCATCTGAAGTTCCCCGCGCAATCACTTTTCCTCGATCGATTACAACGATGTCGTCGGCTAACTGATCGGCCTCTTCTAAATATTGGGTCGTAAGCAAAAGTGTCACTCCGCCCTTTACTAATTCTTCGATGACTTCCCACATCTCTTGCCGGCCGCGTGGATCAAGGCCCGTTGTTGGTTCGTCAAGAAAGAGAATTTTTGGCTTCACGATTAATGAGGCCGCAAGATCAAGACGGCGGCGCATTCCACCTGAGTAAGTTTTTATCGGCCTTCGCGCGCTATCAGTTAGGGAGAAGCGCTCGAGCAATTCATTGGCACGAGTTTCTGCTTGCTTCTGATTCAAATGATAAAGACGGCCGAACATGATTAAGTTGTCCCACCCAGTAAGGGTCTCATCGACAGCGGCGTACTGGCCCGATAAACCAATAATCTCGCGTACTTTTTCAGGATGCGCAATGACATTAATGCCGCCAACTACAGCATTTCCACTGTCAGGAACAAGAAGCGTTGCAAGAATACGCACAACGGTGGTTTTGCCCGCGCCATTAGGTCCTAGAACGCTAAGTACAGTGCCTTCTTCAACGTCTAGGCTTAAACCATCAAGGGCACGTACGTGTCCTTTTCTGTATGTTTTGATCAAATGCTCTGCGAGGACGGATTTCACAGAGTAAAGTTACCTGTCTTGACTGGCACTGGAAAGTGAATATTTTCCGCCCATTTTGGCGAAAGGTCGTTTATGTCCGACGAAACTGTGCAGGCTGGCGGAGCTCCATCAAAGGCCTTCAGCCATCGAGAAATCATGATCATCTTGAGCGGGCTAATGACGGGCATGCTGCTCGCGGCCCTAGATCAGACAATCGTCTCAACGGCTTTGAAAACCATTGTCATCGATCTACATGGACTCAAGGAATATACGTGGGTCGTCACCGCGTATCTGCTTACCTCCACGGCATCAACTCCCCTATATGGGAAGATCTCCGATCTCTACGGACGGCGACCAGTTTTTCAATTTGCGATTGTCACCTTCTTACTTGGATCTTTACTTGCCGGCCTGTCTCAGAACATGACGCAACTCATCGCAACACGTGCGCTTCAAGGTTTGGGCGCGGGCGGCCTAATGTCACTTACCTTCGTCATTATTGGCGACATCATTCCGCCTCGAGATCGTGGTAAGTATCAAGGATATTTCGGTGCCGTTTGGGGACTTTCTTCAGTTGCTGGGCCATTGCTTGGTGGCTTCTTCTCGGACCATCACACAATTCTTGGAATTACAGGATGGCGCTGGATTTTCTACATCAACCTTCCCTTCGGCATCTTGGCTCTGGTCATCACTTCCGCCGTTCTTCACATTCCAAAAGTGAAACGCCAACACTCTATCGACTACCTTGGCGCTCTCCTACTAATTGTTGGAGTCACTTCCATTCTGCTAGCCATCGCCGTGTACGGGCCCGAAGATGGCTGGGGCGACACGCGCACCCTCATTTACCTTGCGGCTGGAATAATTCTCGCTGTCGTTTTCGTTATTTGGGAGGAAAAGGCGAAAGAGCCCATCTTGCCTATGCGTCTTTTCAAGAATCACACCTTTACTCTGACTTCCGTGCTTGGCGCAGTAATTGGTGCCGGAATGTTCGGCGCAATCATTATGTTGCCGCTCTATCTTCAGATCGTAAAAGGCAATTCCGCCATGAACGCCGGACTCAAATTGATTCCCTTGATGTTGGGAATCGTTAGCATGTCAATATTTAGCGGCAAACAGATTTCGAAGCACGGCAAGTACAAGAAATTCCCCGTGACTGGGACGGCGATTATGACGGCCGGTATTTTGCTTATGACGACGTTGACTCGCACTACCCCGTATTGGCAGCTCTCGATCTACGCAGTCATTGTCGGCGCGGGACTTGGACTTTCAATGCAAACGATCGTCATTGCCCTGCAGAATTCAGTGGACTTCCATGACATGGGCGTGGCTACAAGTGCGAATACATTCTTCCGCTCACTGGGAAGCGTTTTTGGAGCTGCAATCTTTGGCGCAGTTCTTAACAACCGAGTTGCCCACTACATGGCGAGCGGTTTCACAAATCTCGCACAAAAGGATCCGACCGTTATGGTCGGGCTCAACATAACTCCAAATGGCATCACCAACTTGATCGCCCGCCCTAAGAGCGTGCCCTTGATCGTTCACAACACGGCAATGGACGCTTACGTCAACGCTTTCCACATTGTTTTCTTTACCGCTGCACCGATTACTGCGTTGGGTTTTCTCATCGCGCTAAATTTACGTGAAGTTCCACTTCGTACATCACATGATTACGCCGAAGCGCGTGAAGAGGCTGCGGGCGAGGCCTTTGGTTGAATCGATTTAAGGTACTCACGGGGTTTCCCCGCCAAGTCAAAGTCCTCACCTCGGCGGCATTCTTTGTAGCGGTGGGCTACGGCGTCATTGTTCCTGCGATGCCCGTCTATGCAAAATCATTTGGAGTAAGTAATTCTGCAGTTGGATTGATAATTTCGATGTTTGCAATTGCGAGATTTTCTACCGGAATGTTCTCCGGCAAATTCGTCGATATCTTCGGCGAGCGCCTGGTCTTTGCCATAGGAATCTTCATCGTTTCGTTCTCTACGCTCCTTGCTGCCCTGGCCCACAGTTACTTACAACTTCTGGTTTTCCGCACCTTCGGCGGCCTCGGATCATCCATGTTCTCGGTAGCAGCGAGTTCAATCATCATGCGCTCGGTCGGGGACGATCAACGCGGACGTGCGCAATCGGTATACAACGGGAGCTTTCTAATTGGCGGGATCGCGGGCCCTGGCATCGGTGGCTTGCTTACTTCGATCTCGCTGAGGGCGCCTTTCTTCACGTACTCCATAACTCTCTTTCTCGCCGGCACGATTGGCTTCTTCTTTCTTAGCAGTGGTAAACCGATTGCAATTCATGAAACAAATATCGAGGTAAACACATCTCTGCGACAAGCGCTGAACATGCAGCCGTACCGCACCGCACTCATTATTGCCTTTTTCACCAACTGGGTTCTCATCGGTTTGCGCTCATCGATAATGCCACTCTTCGTGATCGAGCAACTACATTCCACTAGTGCGATTGTTGGATTGGGCTTTACTCTCTCTGCCCTCTTCCAAGGGTTGTTACTACTTCCTGCAGGAACATTGTCCGATCTACGGGGGCGTCGTGTGGCGCTAAGTATCGGTTCGACTGTCGTGATGGTCGGGACAATTGCACTGATCTTCACCACACGCCCATGGATGTTTCTCATGGCTATGTGCATTACCGGTATTGGAGGAGCGTTCTTATCCACCACACCTGCCAACATCGTCGGCGATGTAATTCGTGGCAAGAGTGGGCAAGTAATTGCGCTATGGCAGATGGCGGGAGATGCAGGAATGATCGTCGGCCCGATAGTTGTCGGCTACCTGTCAGATGCTTACTCGTTTAGAGCCGCCTTTATTGCAAGTGTGGCAGCATTCTCCGTCGCGGTGTTTCTGGCCTATAAATTGCCTGAGACAAGAAGATCACACCTTGTAATCATTGAACAGGATTAAGTGCGACAGCAAGTTTGCTGCCCAGAAGTCTTCCTAAAGTCATCGCGGGTGTGATGCTCATGCCGCCGACAAAATTGTCGCCAGCGAAAACGTTATTACCAAGAACTTCACCAACTGCGTACAAGCCAGGAATAGATCGACCTTCCTGATCCACAACTGCGAGATCCGTATCGACCAACACACCATCTCGAGACAGTACCGATGTGGCCACGCTTGTCATGGCGTAGAACGGTCCCGTTTCGATTCGGTCGGGGAGAATGAGTCGACCAAAATCTTTGTCGACGCCGGTATCAACGGCTCGGTTGTATTCTGAAACAGTTTCGATAAGTGCAGCAGGATCAATTACCAGTTCTTCGGCAAGCTCGGCGAGGGTTGCCGCTCGGGTAATCCAAGGGCTAGTTTTGCAGGCGGCCACGAATCTTTCTTGTGTCCACGTTCCACTGGGATTACGTATAAGTGGAACCGTTGATGTGTCTATCGCCTTTTGGTCGAAAATAACATGACATGTCACATCAGGTTGTTGAATAAGCGCACGTTCTCGAAGTTCAGGATTAGGAGTGTCCTCTCGCACAAATCGTTTGCCATTTTGATTTACCCAGATTTCGCGCGGCAGCCGATAAGCCGGAGCAAGTTCAATGAAGGCGTCGTTGTAGTCGACTGCATGGCCTGGACGCGACCAGTCGGGAATCATTCCCATGACGGGAAGAAAGATTCCATCCGACGAAACCGCTGCGCCTAGTTTGCGTGCCATAAGGAGTCCATCTCCAGTGGCGTGATTAAGGCACCCGATAAGAGTTGATGCGCAATTTTCGGGCAGGAACTGGTTGCGCAGTTCGGGATTTGCGTCATATCCCCCAGTAGCCAGAATTACGACCGAGGCCGCCACTTCTTCTTCCAGTTTACCATCTCTGGAAACGCGAACACCGCGCACTCTCCCATTTTCATCGGTTAGAAGTTCGCGGACATCGGAGTGGAGCCAGATCCTCACCCGACCGGCTTCGACCAGCAAACTAAGTTGTTTTTTGAGAATTCGAAGTATCGAGATGGCGTGGTCTTGGCCCCAGTATGTTCGCGGAATTGAGTAGATCTCGTGGCCGTGGGCAAGAGCGGGGCAGGTCGGATCGAAGTCGAAATGATTCTCATCAAGCCAATCGACCGTCTCACCTTGGCGGCTCACCGACATCCAAGCGAGTTCGTGATTTATCCTGCCGTGAGAAATGCGTACAACATCGTCATAGTGCCTAACCGGGTCGTCATCGATCCCGCGCTCTCGCTGACGTTTGGTTCCCGCGCCAGAAAGTTCTCCGTTGGCGATATGCAACATTCCACCGGTATGAGCCTGCTTTTCGAGAAGAATGACATCGGCCCCTCCTTGTGCAGCTCCGATCGCTGCACAGAGCCCTCCGGGCCCTGAACCAACAATCACAATTGGGCCACGTTCTAGATTCTCATTCATGGTGACATCCCGCCTATCTCTACTTGTC
>JANXZF010000084.1 GCA_025355665.1 Actinomycetes bacterium | reverse complement strand
GCAGTCGTTCTTCGTGATCAAGGCGTTCTGCCCATGGTGTCTCGTGGTCACAATCTCGACTGTCACAGTCTTCTCGACAATGTTGCGCGTTAACTTGTTGGATAACACCTTCAATATGTCCGCGGCCAAGCACGAGAAGTGGGCAGAATTTCTTAAACGAGGTTGGGATCATGTGTTCGTGGCTGGGATTTACGCGATTCTCGTGGTTGCGATCCTCGTTCGGTATGGCAAGTATTTCCTGCCGCATTTCTAGAACCGATCAATATGGCAAAACGAGATTTCTGGCAGCTCGACCCGAAACATCGGAGTGCGCTGGGTGCGGCTCTGTCTGGGGCTAATGAGTTGTTCCACCCTCAAGAAAAGCAAGCACATGAAGTTCGTGAAGAGCAAGGCCAGCGCGGCGTGCAATTTGGCAACGAGGGCGATCCAATGAAAATTACTATCAAGAGAAAGCCAGATCCCGAGGGGGAGTAAGACCGACTTAGTCCTTCAAATTCCCGTTGGCCCAAATCACAACGGCATCGTATGTGAACTTCCCAAGCCCCTTTTCGAAACCTTCGTAAAAATCCTTATAACCTGTTGGAAGTATGTAAGTCATCCCAAGAGATTTGTAGGCTTCTCTATTCGGTTTCCAGAACTGACACACAAATTCATAATGCTTCGCGACTTCTGCTTGTACTTGGGGGTCTGATGCGGCAAGACCCAATTTCATCAGTTCGTTCATTCGAGATGTAATTCCTTGGAAGTCCTCGGTGAACTTCACTTCCTCTTGCTTGGTGTACTGCTGGTTGTATTGAGAGGAGTGGTGACCGATCTTCATAAGATCACTTTATCCGAGTACTCCTTGCATGCCTTTAGGTGACTCGAAACGTGCGCGGTGGCTACTGCGTGACGAATAGACCTCAATGCGTTCCGTTCACGTGAGTCGGAGCAGCCCCTTGCCGTTTCGTGGATATTGAATGCACTTGCCCTGCAATCGGCCACTGTCGCTTTTCCATCTATCCAATTCCGCAAGGTTTCTAAGCCCCGCTGACAAACGCTTTGCGCGTGACTTTCTGGCGGGATAGATTTCAGCATTTTCTTGCCAATATTTAAGGCGGTGACTGCATTGGCGATGGATTCCGAAGTGCGTTTCAATTCTCCTCCCTTTGCAAAAAGTAGAAGATGTCGGGATCGCCTGGATCCACATCCTCGGAGTAGTCGGACTCAACCCATTTCGACTTTTTGAGCAGAGATCGCATGCCCGTATTACTGGTGTTCGCGGAGGTCCAAACGATTCCTCTTTCTGACATGTCTCGAAAATCATTTAGAAGAGCTGACGCCAGCCCTTGCCTGCGGTTACTGGCATCTACCACCAACAAGGCAAGAAAATCTGAGCCCCTAAACGACGAGGCGTTCCAGATCATGAACCCGACGATTTTGGAGTTGGAGAGAATGACCTTGCATAGTTGCTTCTCGATTGCTCTCGCGATTTGTTCCGATCGGCCAGGGAGTTTGCCGACAACTTCCTTGTCTATGTGCCAGATTGCAGCGCGGTCTGTCTCCACAGCCCATCGGATTTCTCGGTTCATGCGCTTGGCCAATCACTAGGAGTTCCTAATGCTTAGGTTTAGGTTAGCCCCGCTTCGAAATTCTCGAATGCCCATAGGGCAATGTCATCAAGAATTATCGGGTTGTATCCCTGGAATTCCAATGCGCCTACTAACTGCGCGCGATGCTCGACGGCATGGTGGATCGCTTGTGAAATGATCGTAGAACGCAAGTTCTGCTCGGCCTGGCCTTCAAATCACTAGAGATGCAGTGGACCGTACTGGGATCGAACCAGTTTCTCTACATTTCCCGCCCCGCGCTATAATCTCTAAAAGAGGCTATTTACGCTTCTTTTGGAGTCTAGGGCGCGTCGGAACAGGACACAAGACGACTCGCCAGTACTCTCTTATCGCACGTATATCGCACGAAATTTGGGGGCAAAATGGCGAGGAAGAAGCAACGCCGAGGTTTTGGATACATTCGGAAACTTCCGAGCGGGCGTTATCAAGCCTCGTACATTGGCGCTGATTTAGTCCGGTACTCAGCGCCCTCAACTTTCAAAGACAAAGGAACGGCAGAGTTTTGGCTAGCCAAAGAGCGGGAGTTGATTGCAGAAGGGAAGTGGACTTCTCCGACGGTTCGAAGCCGTGAGGCCAAGATTGTTCGCCCTGACACTTTTGGCGCGTTCGCGCAAATCTGGTTGCAAGATCGACCTCTGAAACCTCGAACGCGATCTCACTACAGGGCCCTTATTGACAATCAATTGGAGCCTTGGAATGACACCCTCATCACGGATATTCGCCCCGAGATGGTGCGCGCTTGGTACTCCTCCTTGGATTCTTCCAAGCCAACTCTGAAAGCCCATGCCTACGGCCTTGTACGGGGAATTTTGGCAACCGCCGTTGAAGATGAGCTAATCCCGGCGAATCCTTGCCATATCAAGGGCGCAGGTAGCGCCAAGAGAGTGCATAAGGTTCGACCCGCGACATTGCCAGAACTCGAGAAATTGGTTCTGGCGATGCCCGAGCAATACAAGTCAATGACGCTTCTTGCCTCGTGGTGCGCACTTCGTTTCGGTGAACTCGTGGAATTGAGAAGGAAAGACATTGACCTTGAGAATGGAATTATCCGGGTCCGTCGCGGTGCGGTTCGCGTTAATGGAGAAGTCCTGATTGGCACCCCAAAGAGTGAAGCGGGAATTCGAGATGTTGCAATCCCACCG
>JANXZF010000074.1 GCA_025355665.1 Actinomycetes bacterium | reverse complement strand
CCGAGTGCGCAATGACCGCGTTGATCAATTCGGCAAACTTTCATTGCGCAGGGCAGGCAAGATGCACCATCTCGGCGTTGGAATCCACCACGGTCACAAAGTCGTCCTCATGATCGTTGATCACTTCAAAGTTACCGTCGTCGAGAAGAAGACTGGTGAAGTTCTCTCCCGACATGAGATCCAACCCGGACGAAGCTTCTGGACCAACATATTGATCGATGAAGAAACAAAAAAATCAAGAAAGGCGAAATGAATAGTGAGACCTATGACTCGCCACAGGAGAGACCTATGACTCGACACATCACATGGTGGAGCTGAGGGGAATCGAACCCCTGACCTTCTCATTGCGAACGAGACGCGCTACCAACTGCGCTACAGCCCCTAGCTTTCTTGCGAGTACTGGCCTCCTCACGGGTACAGGTGAGGTTATCACCCGAGGCTAAAACAAGGAATTACTCGTTGGCCGCTCGGTTTTGACGGAGGCGTTCGACTGCTTCCTCGGCAAGTTGTTGATCGAAAACTTGATCGCGGGTAGGTGCAACGGCTGAAAGGGCCTCATTTGCAAGGCGTTCCTGCTCTTCGCTCCAGGCACCAGGAACAGTGAGGTCAATAACACGCTTAGGGACAACGGCTTTGGGGGCATTTACATACGTTGGAACCGGGACGCTATTTGGCTGCCATGAATTGCGAAGTTCGGCTGTTCCTTTTGGAACTATAACTACGCCAGTTAATTCACGATCTGCAAGTGGGACCCAATGTTCTCGAGATTCTTTAGGAGTGAAGACTGGTGAAAGATTGGTAGTCGATACTCCCGCAGTAGTTCGATGCAATTGAGAAACGCGACGACGCTGCAACCTATCGGCAACACTCTGTCGACGAACGTGAGCGACATAAGCAATTAGCGCGACAGCCGGCACTGCCAAATACACAAATGAAATCGCTTTGAGTGCAATTTCAAGGGACGTTGCGAGAAGACCGAGAATGATGATCGCAAAAACAATTCGGCGTCTCATCAACACTTGCGCGATTTTCGACTCGCTGTCGAGATCTGTGTGCATTGGTCCTGAACTCATGGAATCCTCACCCGACGTACTAGTAACAATTCTCATCGCGCTCTTGTAGCGCTCTACCGATTTTCCGGATAACTCATCATGACTATGAACCCAACGAGGCACAAAATAGGCAACCCACATCCCGACGATGGAGAGATAGATAATTCCTGAGGCCATGATGCTTAAAGATAGAGGCAGGACTATCATCTTTCGGGTATTTAGATGGGCAATTTGCCCCATTTTTCTGTAAAGGACCGACTAAATAATTTTTGGATTTTCTCTGACGAAACTCAGATGATCGCGCCATTGCCCATCTATATGGAGAAATCTGGGTCGCTCGCCTTCAAGGTGATAGCCAGCTTTCTCAGCGACTCGACGAGATGCCGCATTTTCTGGGCGAAGATTTATTTCAATCCGATGAAGTCCCAATTCCTCAAATCCATATTCGGTCAGCATCTGGACCGCCTGAGTAGTAATGCCCCTATTCGCATATCTCTTATCAACCCAATATCCAATATGTGCACCTCGAAGCGCCCCCATCACAATCCCGCCCATTGTTATCTGGCCGACCAAAGAATTTTCAAACCAGATCGACAGACTCAGAGATCTCTTGGCACGGCCTTCGCGATTATGAGAGGCAACCATCTGAAAGTAGGACGGGAGTTCTTTATCTGAGTCATCTCCCGGAACGATTGGCCTAGTTGCCTCCCAAGGAGCCAGCCAATCGCGATTCGCCGCGCGAACTTCATCCCACTTTGCACGATCGCGAAGTCGAAGCGGCCTCAATGTCACCCCGTTTGATATGAGAACTAGCGGCCATCTCGCGTTATTCATGGACCTACCTAAAAATATCGGCGTCGAAGTACGACTACCGTAACCTCTGCACCCGCTTCCAAGCCAACTTCTGATTCAGGAACTGCAATGAGCGCATTTGCATCCGACAATGTCACCAAATCTTCTTGATCCGGAAGTGCGCGAACCGATTGGCCGTCCTCGGAAAGGAAGGCCCTTAGATAAGTTCGAGCCCCATGGGCAGAGCCAATTGGCCTCTCTAGGCGTGCTTTTACCGATGGGCGGTGAATATTTGATGATCCGAGCATGGTTCTAATCATCGGTCTCACGAAGAGTTCGAGGGAAATGTAGGCCGCGATGGGATCTCCAGGAAGGGTCACCACGGGAATTCGATCGGGTCCGATGAGGCCGTAGTTATGGCGACCGCTGGATTCGATGGCTAGGTCGACGGTGGTTATCTCGCCCAAGGAACTCAATGCGCGAGTGATGAGGTCGAAGGATTCATCCCTTCGCTCACCGCTTACGACAACGAGATCAGCGCGAACCAACTGATCTTCAACCAACGCCTTGAGTTGTGCCTCATCATCTGGAATTGAGAAAACACGATATCCGACGGCCCCTGCTTCGCGAACCGAAGTCGTAAGCAACCACGAATTAGTTTCGTACTCCTCGCCGGGAGAAAGATGCTCACCGGGTTCGACGAGATCCGGCCCAGCGGAAATGACAACGACTCGAGGGTGAGGTCTTGTCGGAAGTGCCTTGAGACCGATGGATGCGGCCAATCCAATCTGAGTAGATCGAATCCGCGAACCCGACTTCATGACCAGGCGCTCTCCGACATAAACATCCTCTGCCAAAGTTGCACCATGCGCGTCAAGCAGCGGCATTGCAAACGGTTCGAGGGGGCTGGAAATGGATAAAAGAGCGGTCAGAAACTCATCTACCCGAACTTGCTCTGACATACTCCCACCATACTTGCTTATCGATAATTTCTAGGGGATTTCAGTGAATACAGCAGACCAAAAAAAGGCGTTGCGAGATCGATATCGACGCGAACGTCGCGAGAGGTATAGCCCAGCGACATTTGTATATCTGCTAAGCGCTCCTGAATTAAAAGGCGCTAAATGTGTCACAAGTTACCTATCTATTGACGATGAACCCAGCACGCTCGAACTCAATCGCGAGTTGCTAGCACAAGGGGTCACATTGCTCCTTCCACGTGTTGCAGGGAAAACTCTTCAATGGGTTGAGTGGAATGGCAATATGGCAAATCTCAAAGAGACTCGCAAATTGCTCGAACCCATCGGCAAGGAACGAACTGATGTCTCCGATGTCGACGTAATGATCGTTCCTGCATTGCATATTGATCAAGACGGTTATCGAATCGGACAAGGCGGCGGATATTACGATCGAATGCTTCCGACGATGCCAGGATGGAAAGTTGGAATTGTGTATCCAGGAGAAATCACGGGCGACCTTCTACCTCGTGAAGATCATGACGTAAGACTTGCTGCCGCAGCGACCCCCGATCTCATCGTGCGATTTGTGAAATAGGCAAAGTAACTAGCGCTTCAAGTTCCTTGCCATGACGATGCGTTGAATCTGATTGGTGCCCTCATAAATCTGGGTCAGTTTGGAATCGCGCATCATTCGTTCGACTGGATAATCAGAGACATACCCATAGCCACCCATGATTTGGACTGCATCAGTCGTCACTTTCATCGCGGTATCACTAGCAAAAGTCTTACATGCCGCCGCGAAGAATTTCAGATCTGAATCGCCTCGCTCACTCTTAGCCGCTGCCGCGTAGGTCAATTGGCGCGCAGCTTCAATATTCATGGCCATATCCGCCAACATAAATTGGATTGCCTGAAAATCAAATATCGGCTTGCCGAACTGGTGGCGTTCATGGGCGTATTTGCTCGCCACATCCAATGCGCCTTGTGCAAGACCCAGAGCCTGAGCTGCAATCGTTATACGTGTGTGATCGAGGGTCTCCATCGCCACGTCAAATCCCTCATTTACTGGTCCAATTCGCCGATCATCGGGTATCTCCACGTTGTCGAAATAGACCTCGCGAGTTGGTGAACCCCGAAAACCCATCTTCTTTTCGTGGGCGCCAAAGGAAACTCCAGGATCACTCTTCTCGACGACGAAAATGGAAATCCCGCTATCTCGTTTGGAAGAATCTGTTGCAGCCATCACGGTATAGAAGTCAGAAAATCCTGCGTTCGAAATCCACTTCTTGCTGCCGCTGATAATCCAGTTGTCGCCTGATTTCACGGCCTTTGTGCGAAGCGCGGCTGCATCCGAACCAGCCCCAGATTCTGAAAGGCAATACGAGAAACCTTTTCCGGCCGCAAGTGGGCGAAGCCAGCGTTCCTTCTGTTCGCGCGATCCCGCCAGCATCAAAGGTAGCGAACCCAACTTATTGACGGCCGGAATTAAGGATGACGAGCCGCAAACACGCGCGACTTCTTCGACAATCAAAACGACTGCAAGGGCATCTGCACCTTCTCCACCGAATTCCGTTGGCACGTGCGCTGCGGCAAGACCTGCACGTTGGAGTGCTTCGTAGGCTTCTTGCGGAAAGCGTGAGTTCTCATCAACATCATGAGCGAAGGGTGCGATCTCGTTTTGTGCAAGGGCGCGAACGCTCTCTCGGAGATCCTTGTGTTCGGAAGGTAGATCAAATATCGCTTCTGTGGTCACTTTCATCCCTCACCGCCAATTTGGCTAGATATGCGTTGTATTCGGCTAAATCGTCGGGTGTTCCCATGGCAGCTGCACGTTCGGCATTCTTATCTATTCTCTTGGCTTCTCTCGAATCATCGCGCATCCACAGCAAGAAGGTTGCGACGAGTGCCAACATGATTGGAACTTCGCCCATCGCCCAACCAAGAGATCCACCAAGATGTTGATCTGAAAGCAGATCTGCTGACCAAGGTCGATGTAGCTGCACAAAGTATCCGTGATCCAGAAGCGTGGTTGAAGAAATCAATGCAACAGAGAAGAAGGCATGAATTGCCATCGCTGCAAATAGCAGCACGATCCGGGCAAGATAAGGAATTCGCTTTGGATTGGGATCGACCCCGATGATAACGTGAAAGAAAAGCAATCCAGCGAGTAGGAAATGTAGATTCATAACGAAGTGACCGATGTGACTTTGCATCATTCCGCCAAATAGCGGAGTCAGATAGAGCACGAACAAAGATCCATCAAAGAGGGCAAGGGCAACGATGGGGTTAACCCAAATGCTGACCAGACGCGAATGCAGGGCCGCAATGAGAGTGCCGCGAACTCCGCGTTCGTCGGGAGTACGGCCTTGAGGCAGAGTGCGTAGTGCGAGAGTGATAGGTGCGCTCATGACGATGAGGATTGGCGCAATCATTCCCAGAACCATATGGGCCACCATGTGGTACGAGAACGCGAAATGGGCATAAACACCGAGTCCGCCACTTGTTGCAAACACGATTGCAATACAGCCAAGGACGAAGAAGACCGAACGACTCGCGGGCCACCGGTCCCCTTGCCGCTTCAGCATCAAAACTCCGCGTGAATAAAGGGCCAGTGCTAGTACAACCATTCCGATAAAAAGAGCGTCCGGATTGAAAGCGAAAAGTACCCGCGTGATGTTCGGTGCGGCAGGCATAGGAAGTCCAGCGATCGTCGTCGCGGCATCGAATTTCGTTCCCGCGGCGGGAGCCGGGGGTTGATTTGTAGAGAGCCACGATCCCAGAGCTAATGCGATGATCATGATTGAAAGTTCGACAGTGATGAGCTGTGCAAACTTTGACCAATTGACCGTACCCAGCTTCGACGCATCCAAATTCTTGCGATGCTGATAACCGATTAAGATTAGTGTGGCGGTTAATACGACTTTGGCAATAACAACAAATGCATAACTGCTGTGCCACGCAGCGCTGAAATTCAACCTTGTCCAAGCATTGGCAACGCCACTTATGACCACTGCGATCACTGACCACAATGCAAGTTGGCTAAATCTTGGTACAGCAATTGCGCGAGATTCTGGTTCGAGGATTGCCATCCCGAAAACACCACCCGCCCAGAGCGCCAAAGCAACAACGTGAATGATCAAGGAGCCGATGGCAAGTGCGTGTGAACCATTGGCTGCTGAGTGACTCTGGAAAATTGGTGCGACGATGCCGATAAAGGTCAGTATGAGTAAAAATATCGCCGAGCCAATTCGACGCACTCTTTGCACGAGTCCCGCTACAACAACTGCAACGAGTAACTGGAAGAACATGTACTGACCCAAAGTAATCTGAGTGACGAAGGATCGAATCATTGTCGCGTCAAAAGCATCCTGCAAAGAGACACCAAGAATATTTGCCAGAGTGAAGAAGAGGTTTGCCGCGCCGGAGACAACCCACAACATCGCAGACCAAAATGCAACGGTCCGCAATTTCAGCGACTGGGCCGACAATTTCCCATGTTCATCTTCCATAAGAAAACTTGCTGCCAGAAGAACGCCAACGACCGCGATACTTGCGGTGATAGATACGAATTTACTAATAGTGGTCAAAGCATTCACAAAAGGTCCAGAAGCAGGTAGCGAAAGGGCAAGCAGGGTCATTTCTTCTTAAGGAGCTTCCATGCGTAGTACACGAGAAACAGGAATACGGCCACTACCGCGAAGATGAGCCCAACAATAAGAACTGGAACTCCTATGCCATTGCTAGCTGGCGCCTGCGTCGCAGTCGGCGAAGGGGTTGCAATCGTGGGAGAGGAAATGACACTCGGCGCGTTAAAGGTGAATGTATAGGTTCCTTGTAATGGAACGTCATTGTTGGTTAACAGAGAATAAGAGACTGTGTATACCCCGCTGACAGTCATCAACTTAAGCCCGGCGACGATCGTCGTGGCGTTGACCGTCAAAGTCCCATCATCTACGCGCCCCCCTTGCGGGTCGGTCACTGTCACGGTGTTGCCGGTATTCATCACAATATCTTGAGTGTTCAGAGTTATTGCACTTGGTGCGGCCGTGACTGTCGAGCCAGCTACTGGTGAGGTACTAACCAAAGAGTTGGCGTTTGCCGGTGCGGCAAAACCGGCGCCCATTACAACGGTGGTGAAGGCCAACATCGAGAAAACGAGCGCCTTTTTCAACTTCATGATCCCCCCAGCATCGGCAATTCGCCTCTATGGTCTCACTTCTTTACACTTCGTTCTACTGCCCCGCGCAGAGAGCACGGCTTGAATGCCCAATTGGTGAGAACGGAAGGATGCTAAGTGCCCACATATCAATACGCATGCAGTGTCTGTCACCACGAATTTGAGATCTTTCAAGCTTTTAGCGAAACCTCGCTAACTCACTGCCCGGAATGTAACGGGAAATTGAGAAAGGTCTATTCGGCCGTTGGTGTCGTATTCAAAGGTTCCGGTTTTTACAAGACTGACTCAAAAAGCGAATCAAAACCTGCTAATCCGATTTCGAACGCCAGCAAAGACGGCGCCGGTACAGGCAGTAATACCGATGCTAAAACAGAGAGCACTAGTAAACCAGCGACTACTGAAAGCACTGCGGCTCCAAAGTCGTCTGACTAGGTCATTCGTCGTGGTGAGGCGGTTTATCCGATTGAATTTCTTCCTGGCGCTTGGCTTCCTCTTCTTGATCATCCCGAGGATCGCGTTCATCTGATGTAGTCTTAGGCCAAATTTCGCTCATCGTTGTCTAATCCCCATCATTAATTCGAGCCCATCCAGGACCGCACTAAATGAATCCTTCGGGAGATGGCCCTCAATAATCAATGCCGATGCTCCATGAACAGTTGACCACGCCAGTAATTCACCGTACGGGCGAATCTTTGGGTCTATCGCGCCGTACTTCTCAAGATCATCTAGGCATGAACAGAGAAGATTCCATGCCCTCGTTTCTTGTCGCTTGAACTGTGCATCAGCAAAATCTATGGAGCAATAGCCGCCGAACATCAGGCGAAATAGATTCGGTTCGCTCACTGCCCATTCAAAATAGCCCATGCCAAGTGCGCGAAAACGTGCGCGTGCACCCTTGGCGTTCTTGCTAGGAAATTTGGATGAGGCCGCTTCCTGCAAATCTGCCAAGCGCTCGAAGAGTTCTTTTCCTACGCCAGCGATCAGAGAATCCTTGTCCGGGTAATAGTGATAGGCGGCGCTAGGGCTAACACCCACTTCGGCTGCAACGGCGCGAAGCGACAAATGTTCAGCACCATTTGTGCGAACCATTTGCGTGGCAGCACCAATCAAGGCTTCCTCGAGGTTGCCGTGGTGATAAGTCCCACGGGGCTTAAGCAATGACATGAAGGAATCATCTCGCTAATCTTGACAATGTTCAATTCTTCGGACAATAATCTGCACATCGTTCAGATTTGGAGATATTCGTGTTTAACGCACTTGCCCGCGCGGTCATTCATCGCCGCAAATCCACGCTCATAATCTTCCTACTCGTTGTCTTCGCGGCAGGAGGAATCGGCTCCTTGGCCTTTAGTAAGCTAGATAGCGGCGGGTACTCCGACCCCAAGAGCGAATCGGCCAGAGCGGCCAATTTCCTAACGACGCATTTCCATGTGAAAGACCCGGGCATCGTTCTCGTCGTAGATGCAGGCTCCTCAAAAGTCAGCGATCCATCGGTGGCGGCCTCTGCCACCCGACTCGAGGCAGCGGTCAGAGCCGTTCCGGGCGTAGGGCAAACCCTTTCGTTCTGGTCAACCGGAGGCGTACCCACTCTCAAGTCAAGTGATAACAGAGCAGCCTTCATATTCGTCTACACAACCAATACCAATTTCGGAGCTGTTAGCGATATTGGAAAAATAATCCAGAATAGATTCGATGGAAAATTTGAATCTCTCCACGTGTATGCCAGCGGCGCTGGAGTCATAGCCCACGCCATCAACACCAAAATATCAAAGGACCTTGCTTTAGCTGAGACGATTTCCATACCTTTGACTTTCATTTTGTTGGCTTTCGTATTCGGCGCATTGGTCGCCTCAGCGATGCCGTTGGTAGTTGGAGTCAGCGCCATCCTTGGCTCATTCTTCCTAATCTATCTATTTACACTTTTCACGAGCGTTAGCATTTTCGCTTTGAACTTGATTACTGGATTGGGACTTGGACTCGGTATCGATTATGCACTTCTCATTGTCAATCGCTTCCGCGAAGAACTCCATGCGGGCAAGTCCGTGGAAGATGCGGTTTTCACTACGGTGACCACGGCGGGAAAAACTGTTTTCTACTCCGGACTGTCAGTCTTCGTAACTATCAGTTCGATGATGATGTTCCCATTGAGTTTTCTCAAATCTTTTGGCTACGCAGGAGTCTCTGTCGTTGCACTTGCCGTGGCTGGTGCCTTAATTCCGCTTCCTGCAATCTTGGCGATGCTCGGACATAGGGTCGACAAAGGGGTTGTGCGTAAAAGTGCGATAGTGCCAAAGAGTGATGGCCGGTGGGCTGCGACAGCACGCTTCGTGATGCGTCGACCAGTGCCAGTAGTGCTGGTTTCATTGATCATTTTGGGGATTTTTGCAGCACCCATAGCAAATGTCGCTTTCGGCCAAGTCGATGCGCGCGCTCTTCCCAAATCCGATCGCGCCGCAATTGCATCACAAGTGATTGCTGACAGATTCCCTGGTCAGGAAGGTAGTCCGATTGAGATCCTCATCCCGGGTGGTGTCAGCAAAGCAGCAGAAGTCGTTAAATATTCGGCGGCAATCTCGGCCACTCCAGGAATTGTCCATATGAACCCACCGCAGTCGCAGGGAAGTGATTTACGTCTTTCAGCTGTGCAGTCCATGCCATCGCGATCTAGTCAGGCGCAGGCGCTCATACATACACTCAGGGCAATACCTTCTCCGACTGGAACATTAATCGGTGGGGCGGCGGCTGATTACACGGACACTCAAGACGGCATCTCACACACTTTACCGTGGGCTCTTGGTTGGATCGGAATAAGCGTTCTCATTCTGATCTTCGTTTTCACCGGATCAATTATCCTGCCAATTAAGGCGGTACTGCTTAATGTCCTTTCTCTGGTGGCGACGATTGGAGTCCTCACATGGATCTTCATAGACGGCCACATGAAATGGCTAGTCGGCGATTTCACGACAACAGGAACCATCGATACAGGAATCACGATCCTCGTAGCCGTTGTTGTGTTTGGACTATCGATGGACTACGAAATCTTTTTGCTTTCTCGAATTCGTGAAGAGCATTACCAAGGCAAATCAAACATCGACGCGGTCGCCACTGGTGTGCAAAGATCAGCGCGCATTATCACGGCAGCGGCATTACTCCTCGCGGTTGTTTTCGCAGCCTTTGCCACAAGTGGCATCACCACTATTAAAGCAATGGGTGTTGGTGTTGCCTTTGCCGTTCTTGTAGACGCCACATTGATTCGTGCATTCTTAGTGCCCGCCTTAATGCGACTTTTTGGAGAGCGAAATTGGTGGGCGCCAAAAGCACTAAAACGGTTCACTCTCACCCATTAACGAATTGCTCCATTAAATTCTGAGTGTCCTCGGCCGGAGTCGGACCGGCGACCTACCGCTTAGGAGGCGGTTGCTCTATCCACTGAGCTACGAGGACTTTCATGCGCAATATTGGCAGATTAACGGGCTTTGGCTAGCATTGGTCTCCTAATAACCATTAATAGCTACACGAATGAAAGGCCGTTCAATGAAAGCGCTCGTCATAGGCGCAGGCGGCGTTGGCAGGGCAATTGCAAATATCGCCTCTCGTAGGCCATTTATCAGTTCTATGGTGATCGCGGATCGTACGTTGTCGCGCGCCGAAGAGGCAGTCGCGAGGGTCAAAGACGCTCGCTTTTCTGCCGCCCAAGTAAACGCTGCTGAGCTCGAAGATATCCGCGAACTCATCCGGCGGGCGGACCCCGATGTTGTAATCAACGCGGTCGACCCACGTTTCGTCATGCCGATCTTTTTGGCATGCGAAATTGAAAACACCAACTACATCGATATGGCCATGTCGCTATCAAGGCCTCATCCTCATTATCCAAATACCGAAACGGGCGTGAAACTCGGCGACGAGCAGTTCGCGCGTGACTGGAATTGGAGCGAGCGCGGCATCTACGCACTAGTGGGAATGGGAATCGAACCGGGTATGAGCGATGTGTTTGCGCGCTATGCATCCGATCATCTCTTTAGTCGCATTGACTCGATCACAGTTCTGGACGGATCAAACCTCACCGTCGAAGGACATGATTTCGCACCTTCATTCTCTATTTGGACGACGATCGAAGAATGTCTCAATCCACCGCTTGTATGGGAAGACGGTCGTGGTTGGTTTACGACCGAGCCTTTCAGCGAGATCGAGACCTTCGATTTCCCAGAAGGAATCGGACCAGTTGAGTGCGTCAACGTTGAGCACGAGGAAGTTGTCCTGATTCCCCAAAAAGTTGATGCCAAGAAGGTCAACTTCAAATACGGTCTTGGCGCTGAATTCATCACCACACTAAAAACGATTCATATGCTCGGCATGGACCGCAAGGAAAATGTTGAAGTCCAAGGCGTATCTGTCTCTCCTCGTGATTTGCTCGCAGCATCACTTCCTGATCCCGCAACACTTGGCTCGCGCATGAAGGGTAAGACTTGTGCGGGAGCACTTGTTAAGGGATTAGATAAGAAAGGTCAGCCTCACGCTTGCTACATCTACAACGTCGTTGACAACGAGTGGTCGATGAAAGAGTACGGCGACCAAGCCGTCGTCTGGCAGACCGCTATAAACCCAGTAGTTGCAATGGAGCTAATTCATAAGGGAATTTGGGAGCCATCTGGAGTTAACGGCCCAGAATGGTTTGAGCCAAAGCCATTTCTTGATCTTCTTGAGACTTATGGGACTAGTTGGACAATCCGTGAAGAAGACACAAGCGGCATAGAGATCTAAGCCAAGATCATGAACAGCGACTTCGATGTCGTCATCGTGGGTTCTGGTTTTGGCGGTTCTGTTGCCGCGCTCCGTCTGGTCGAAAAAGGATATCGCGTTGCCGTTTTAGAAGCCGGGAAGAGATTTTCCGACTCAGATTTTCCCAAAACTTCTTGGCGGCTCAACAAGTTCCTCTTTATGCCTAAATTCGGTCTCTTTGGCTTACAAAGAATTCACTATCTGCCAGATGCCATCGTCTTGGCTGGAGCAGGCGTCGGAGGTGGCTCGCTAATTTACGCGAACACCCTCTACCAGCCAGGAGAGAAGTACTTCCGTGACCCGCTCTGGTCGCACATCACTGACTGGAAGAGCGAGCTAACTCCCTTCTACGAACTTGCCCGTCGAATGCTTGGGGTTTCCCAAAATCCTTACTTCTCCCCTAGTGATCAGGCGATGAAAGACGCGGCCAATGCGATGGGTGTTGGTGAAACTTTTCAGATGGCACCGCTAGGAATCTTTTTTGGAGATGGAACCGATGCGAAAGTTAGCGATCCGTATTTTGGTGGAGTCGGACCAGACCGAAACGGCTGCATCCAATGCGGCGCGTGCATGACTGGCTGCCGACATAACGCAAAAAATACCTTGCCGAAAAATTACCTTGGACTTGCAGAAAAAGTGGGAGCCAAGATTTTCCCCTTGACGACGGTGACGAAAATTGAGCAAGGTTCAAGCGGAGAATGGATCATTGAAACGACGAAGACCGGTTCGCGTGCCGTACATGGCGAGACTTTCACAGCTAAGGATGTCGTAATCGCAGCGGGCACGTTCAACACTCAAAAACTCCTTCACCGAATGAAGCACGACAAGACTCTTCCGAAACTCTCTGATTCTTTGGGCGACTACTCGCGTACCAACAGCGAATCCCTTGTTGGAGCAACGATGCCGAACACCGATATTGATTTCAGCAAGGGATCTGCAATTACCTCTTCGTTCTTCCCGGATGACCACACTCACATCGAACCGGTACGGTACGGAAAAGGCAGCAATTTCATGGGGTTGTTGCAGACAGTTATGACCGATGGAAGCTCATCGAAGGCCAGGCGCAAGCAATGGCTTCAGAAAGTGTCTAGGGATCCTTCTCTTCTTCCAAAAGTGCTCAACGTTCGCAAATGGAGCCAACGAACCGTGATCGCACTGGTCATGCAGAGTGTGGATTCCTGGATTCGAGTTAGCCCCAAACGCGGAGTATTTGGTTGGCACCTGACTTCAAAGAACAGTTCTGACCACCCAAATGCAACGTGGATACCTGCTGCAAACCAAGCCGCTCGCCTCATTGCCGACAAATACAAAGGTATTGCGGGCGGACACCTCGGGGATCTCATCAATGCCCCCTTCACTGCTCACTTTGTCGGTGGCGCAATCATCAGTGATTCAGCGGAGAAGGGCGTCATCGATCCTTATCACCGTGTTTGGAATTATTCGACACTGCACATCGTGGACGGTTCAACCCTCACAGCAAACTTAGGGGTGAACCCATCCCTCACCATTACGGCGCAGGCCGAGCGTGCACTATCCATGTGGCCAAATAAAGGCGAAGAAGAATTACGACCCGAGCAGGGTGACGCGTACCGTCGGATCAAGCCCATCGCGCCTAATTACCCCGTCGTACCAAAGGGTGCCCCGGGGGGATTATTTTATATTTCATGAACAAGACCGCATTGATCACGGGAGCAAGCGCTGGAATGGGGGCGCGGTTTGCCCACCTTCTGGCCAAAGAAGGTTACGACTTGGTTCTGGTGGCAAGAAATGAGGTTCGCTTAGCGATAACTTCGGCCGAATTGGAGAAAGCGTTTGGTATCCATTGCGAAATTCTGAGCGCTGACCTAACCACCGGTGAAGGCTTGCTGGCGGTTTCGAATCGAGTTGGAGATCCAAATCGACCGATAGAGGTCCTCATCAACAATGCAGGTTTTGGAATCGGAGAAAGTTTTTTCAAGAGCCAGATAGATGTTGAACAACAATTGCTCGACGTTCTAGTCAAGGCACCAATGCAACTAATGCACTCTGTGCTCCCCGCGATGAAAGCACGTAACTCGGGAATCATCATCAACGTCTCATCTGTGGCTGGTTGGATCACTGGTGGCAGTTACAGCGCGGCTAAGTCATACCTCACCGTTCTGAGCGAATCAATGCATACCGAACTTCGCGGGACCAACGTGAAAGTGCTTGCACTCTGCCCTGGATTTACGCATACAGAATTCCACCAGAGGGGCAAAATGCGTATGGATAAACTTCCAAATTTCATGTGGCTGGATGCCGATCACGTCGTCGCACAAGGTTGGTCAGATGCGATGGCAGGCAAGGCGATATCTGTTCCAGGTTGGCAGTACACGATCCTCACATGGATTGCGCGCTTCGCCCCGCGACCCCTAGTTCGCAAAATTGGTATGAATGTCCGAGTCAAACAACGTCACAAATAGACCCATTTTTCTGTGCATTCTCAGTGAATTCATGCTTATTTCCCTTTCCAAGAGGTAGTTCTTCGTCGGGAATGGTTAAGATGTAGCCATATCCCATGGAGGTTTATATGTTTCGCAAAGTTATGGCCGTATCCGTTCTCGGCTTCGTTCTAGCTGGAGCCCTAGTATCGATCGCACCCGCGAACGCAGCTACCAAAATAAGCAACGGGGTAACTTGCCCGAAGGCGAACGCGACTACCAAGGCGAATGGCACTGTATACAAGTGCAGCAAGAACCCAATAGTCAACAAAACGAAGTTGACCTGGGTTTCCAGTGATTGCACAAACTCAGATGCGACCTACACGAAATTGAACGCCTCTTACGTGAGCCTTGTTGCTGGAATGCCTGCCACATTGGCCGCTCTAGATGCGCAAATCGCCGCAGCGCAACAGAAGGTCATCGACTCGGCCGCCCAAGCGGACGCGCTAGATGCCAAGATCGTGACATGGCAGGGCAAGGTGGTTGACTTCACCGCGGCCAAGGCCGCCTTATTGGCAAAACCAAAACCTTCCCAGTACCAGACCGCGATCTCGACTTACACGACGGCGATCCGTTCTCTTACTTCAGCGATTGCGTCCAATACGGCGGCAAGTGCTGCTCTTCGCAAGATTGGCAAGACAGTCACCACCATGCAGGCTCAGCGAGCTGCAACCGTCTCTTCGGTAACTCAAGCCAAAGCCGGAGTCGCGCAAGCGATTTCGCTTCGCAACTTGATCTGCCAAAAGGGCCTATAAGAACTTTTAGTTCGTAGAAGGGCCAGGGCCCGCTAGGACCTACACCGCAATGTAGTCACAAGTGTGCTCTGGCTTTCCCTATATCTGAACGCCTAGGCCGTGCCATAACTTCTAGAAAATGAAGCACACTCGGTTGGTCGCGCCGAGCTTATTGCTGGTTCATATAATCGGAAGAGTCGTATTTCCACAACCGCAAATCCTTCTTGATTTGGTTCTTTATAACCTCATTGCACTCGCAGTCGCAACTTCAATCTGGCTTACCCCGAAGTTCAACGACTCATGGGCAAAACTTGCGATCTCTCTTTCGATTATCTCTTGGGACATAGGGGCGATGCTCTCATCGTTCAATGAGTTTTATCCAAATCCCCATATTAATTCCTACATGATCAATACTTGTTATCTAATCTTCTATCCATTCGCCTTCATCGGTCTCACGCGATCATTACGCGCCAAGTATCGATTGGGCTCCGTCGAGATACTTGATGCGGCCATACTTGGAATTGGTTTAGGGGCCCTAGGAACCGCTTTCTTTGTTTCACCCTTTCTTCCGAAGTTCGATGGTGACGCGCTTCGAACTTTTTTCGCCATACTTTTCCCGGTTGCGGACCTCGTTCTCGTGACTTTGGTAATTTCACTTGTAATCATCAACCCGATTACTTATAGAAATCTATTAATCTGCCTAGGCGTCACTGTATATGCCGCATCTGATTTCCTGTTTCTCTGGCTAACCGTTCACAGGCAATATTCCTTCGGCTCATTAACTGACGATGCATGGTTGCTGGGACTTGTTCTGATATCCGAAGGGATATGGCACAGGGGCTCTGAAAAAGTCACAAGCGAATCAATTCATCCGATCTTCATCGCCCTCTCAGTCATGCTCAGTGCGACCTTGCTTTCAATTACATCCATTCGCCCGGGCTATTTTCCCAATTTCATTCTCATCCCAACTATCGCGACACTCCTTCTTGCATTTATACGGATGACTATCGCGTTGAAGCAATCACGCTCTATTGGTGATGAGCGAGTCCTCGCTCGGACCGATGAGTTAACCGGGCTGCCAAACCGTAGACGTTTCATCTCCGAACTGGATGAACTCGTGAAGACGCCTGATGGCGCACTGCTTCTTCTGGATCTGGACAATTTCAAACCAATAAACGACCAGTTTGGTCACGAAGTTGGCGATCAACTCCTAAGACAAGTCTCGGCTCGCTTCATGCGCGCTCTGCCACAAGGGTCACTGTTGGCTAGATTAGGCGGAGACGAATTCGGCGCCATTGTTCGAGGAGATCATGAGTCCACCTTCGAGGTGGCACTCGCCTTGAGGGCAACGCTTAGCTATCCGTTCTCGATTAGCGAACGCCTCATTCGCGTTGGCGTAAGCGTTGGCCATGTCTGCAATGACGGAGCCACAAACCTGCTTCGACGCGCTGATGTAGCCATGTATCACGCTAAACGAGAGGGGGTTGGCGTCTGGTCTGAGCCCGCGAAGTCGGCTCAAAATTTTTAGCCTATGATTTGTGACGCGACGCGCCCAACTTACACGCTCGTAGAAGAGGTCTAATTGTCCGCAACCTTCCACAATCGAATTCTGGTTCTCGGCGCCGGCTCAGTTGCCCAATGCGCAATCCCACTACTACTTGAACATCTAGTGGAAGCAAAACAGATGACGATCGTGGATAAACGCGACAATAGATCACGTGTTCAGGCTGCCATTGACAAAGGGGCCACATACGTCCAAGACGAATTAACACGTAGCAACCTTGATGAATTCCTGGGCCGATTCCTTAAAGAGGGCGATTTCCTCCTAGACCTAGCGTGGAATATTGATGCTAACGAGATGATCGGGTGGGCTCACGATCACGGCGTTATATATGTAAACACCTCACTTGAGGAATGGGAGCCATACTCGGGAGGGCCGGAGCGAAGCGTTCAGTCTCGCACACTCTATGTGCGCCATATGCGCGTACGAGAAATGAAGGCGCAGTGGAAAGAAACAGGCCCAACAGCGATTGTTGAACATGGCGCAAACCCTGGATTTGTCTCCCACCTTGTGAAGCGTGGTCTGGTCGATATCGCAACCCGTGCATTGAAAGACGGACTGGCGGCAGATGGAGTTGATCAAGCACTACGCGAAGAGAACTTCCCTGCCCTTGCACAGACTCTTGGCGTAAAGGTCGTACATATTGCCGAACGAGATACACAAGTTGCAGACAAGCCAAAACTTGTCGGGGAATTCGTTAACACGTGGAGTGTCGAAGGTTTTTACGAAGAAGGAATCGCGCCAGCCGAATTGGGTTGGGGCACTCACGAGAAGACCCTCCCTAAGAATGCTTACATGCACGAAGGTGGACCCCAGAATCAAATTGCTATCGCCCAACCCGGTGCCACAACGTGGGTTCGTTCGTGGGTTCCGAACTCAGAGACAACAGGACTGCTCGTGCGTCACGGAGAGGCCTTCACAATCTCAGACCACCTCACCGTTTGGGACGGTGACAAGGCCGTCTATCGGCCGACGGTCCACTACGCATACTGCCCATCAGATGCGGCGATAGCCTCCATGCGCGAACTGGAAATGCGCCAATGGGATCTTCAAGAAAATCAACGGATTATGAACGATGAAATCATTGACGGCGAAGATCGACTCGGCGTCTTGCTTCTTGGCCATCCTTACAAGGCGTGGTGGACTGGCTCACTACTTTCAATACATCAAGCCCGCGAATTGATTCCAAATCAATCAGCAACGACCGTGCAGGTCGCTAGCGCTGTTTACGCTGCCGTTGCTTGGGCAATGAAAAATCCAGACCGCGGACTGATGGTCCCGGATGATCTTCCCTGGAAGGAAGTATTGGACTTAGCCGAAAGATACTGGGGTGGAATTCATTCCGTATCTGCCGATTGGGACCCATTGAAATATCGAAACGACTTGTACGGTCCCTGGAATGGCCGCGTCTATGACCATTCAGATCCGTGGCAATTCGCTAATTTTCTTGCGTAAGCGCTTTTAGTTGTTGCAAGCGGTCGAGCGACTCGAGTCGTTCGACCGAATGATTGACAATACGACTCGTATAAAGCTCAGCCGAATGTAGCCACGGTTCGTGAATCTGCTCGTTATTCAAGTGGCTGAGTTCGGGGACATATCTGCGGATGTAGTCACCGTTGGGATCAAAGCGCCGTCCTTGTTCTGTGGGATTGAATATCCGAAAGTACGGAGAAGCATCCGTTCCGCACCCAGCGACCCACTGCCAACCGTGCGAGTTTGACGCCACATCATTGTCAATGAGATATTTCATAAAGAAATTTGCACCGTACTGCCATTCAATATGCAAATCTTTCACTAAAAAGGAAGCGACCACCATCCGGGCACGATTGTGCATCCAGCCTTCCTGAACTAACTGACGCATCGCGGCGTCTACAAACGGATACCCGGTTCTGCCATCACACCATTCTTGAAACCTTTTACCAGGAGGGTCATATTTCATGCTCGCAAATTGTGACGCGTAATAATCTCGGCTAGTCAGAGGATAATGATGAAGTACGTCAGCATAAAACTCTCGCCAAGCAATCTCCTTTCGAAAAACCTGATGCGCAGGGCTCTCATTGAGTTCTGCCAATATCGTGCGCGGATGAATTTCGCCCCAACGCAAGTGGGCACTAAGGCGACTCGAACCATCGATCCCTGGAAAATCGCGTTGCCGATCGTAGGCCTCAAGTCCGTTTTGACGGAAAGCCCTCCACTTTCGCAGGGCTTCCTCCTCGCCGGCGACAAATAATCGTGCATCTGAAGCGAGCGTCCAGTTCGGTAACCCACGATATTTCGACGCAGGTTTAGGTGATCTGATTTCTTTAAGCGCATGAACGGGAGCGGGCCAACCCAGCGCGGTCCAAGCGTTGAAAAAGGGTGTGAAGACTCGATAGGCACTCTGATCCTTCTTGACCACGCGTCCAGGGGAAATGGCATACCCACTCCCCGTGCGTGTTAAAGCCAGGCCGGCACGTTCTACTGATGCGTCTCTGGCCACCCCGTAAGGCGCATAGTCTGTTGAAACGTGGATCGAGGAGGCACCATATTTCTTAATAATCTCATTGAGGACTTCAACTGGTTCTCCAGAGATCACATGTAAATTTCCCCCCAGTGAAACATCCAGCGCGCGCAAAGACTGAGCGAGATAGGCTCGCCGAAAATCTCCTGCTCGACTAGCAATTGCCTGATCAATGATGAATATCGGAACAACTTCATCAGATTCGGCGATTGCTGCAAGAAAAGCGGGATTGTCGTTAATCCTAAGATCACGTCTAAACCAAAAGATGCTCCTCGAACTCATGGCATGATTCAACCATCATGATGCCAGTAAAGAGTTATCAAATACGTGGAGTCTCTGAACCCGTTACGCGAGTTGAATTTGAAGGTCGAATAGTCGATTTTTGGACCCCAGAAACCCCGTCAACGCATCTAATTATCGCTCATGATGGGCAGAACGTTTTTGATCGGCGCACGTCTACAAGGCACCAAACCTGGAGAATGGCCCACTCTGCCATTCGAGTCAGTCGAGAACTGGAAATCACGCCACCAACAATCATCGCAATATTTCACAGTCGTAACGCAGAAAATCCCTGGGGTCGCATCTTGGATCTTGCGCCGCAAGATCCTTTCCAAAATGGAGTTGAACCCGCAGAACCCAACGATGAAATTTCTACAAATGATCTAAATGGGAATAATTACTTGGATCAAATTACGCAGGTAATCACACCTACGATCGCTGCTGAACTAAAGATTAACTTGAGCAAAGTTAATAAGGCGGTGATCGGATCTAGCATGGGTGGTCTGGCCTCACTCTATGCAATCGGGAAACGTCCTGATTTCTTCAACGCTTGTCTTTCGCTTTCACCGCATTGGAGCGCCGGAAACACTCCACTCGTGGATGCACTCATCGACGCACTCCCAAAGCCAGGGAAGCATCGAATTTGGATGAGCCATGGAACGCGAGGATTGGATAGCCATTACGGATCCTTCCAAGAACATGCAGACCAGAAGATGCGTAAAGCCGGCTGGCGCGAAGGCCATGACTTTGCGACGAAGGTCTACAAGAAATCCGGCCACAACGAAAGATCATGGGCAAAATATCTTGACCAGCCAATGAAATTTTGGCTTGACTCAAGCCTTCGGCCTGCGAGCATTTAGCTCGCGGAAAAAGTTTGCACTCCTTTTAGCGGTGCGCTTCTGAGTCTCCCGATCGACATGAAACAGGCCGAATCGTTTCGTCCAACCTTCGGCCCATTCAAGATTGTCCAGCAGTGACCAAGCGAAATATCCGCGGAGATCGACACCCTCCTCGCGTGCAGTTAGCGCCGCGTCTAAATGGCCGGCATAGTAATTGACTCGATCTTGGTCGTCGATCTCCCCATTCACGATGGGATCAGGAAAGGCACCGCCGTTTTCCGTAATATAAAAAGGAACTCCTGGAAATCTTTGCTGAGTAGTTTTCAGAGTCGTAATCAAGCTAGATGGATCGACCTCCCAACCCATTTCTGTAAGCGGCCCCTTCGGAACAAATGCTATTGGAGGCGTGCCTGGATACGCATCAAGTCTTTGTCCATTGCCAACTCCCGTCTTTTCACTCGTACGAGGAGAGGCAATCCGCTGCGGGTTGTAGTAGTTTATTCCTAACCAATCGATGGGCGCCGCAATCGAGGCAAGGTCAGATTCATTAACAAAGGACCAATCCGTGATATTTCTGGTTTTCTCAACGATATCGGTGGGCAGGCCACGCCCCGCCAGGGGATCTAGCCAGAGTCGGTTCATGATGCCGTCCATCTGATTGGCCGCGGCTTGCGCCCCGGCATCTTCGGCAATGAAGGTGGTCAGATTGAGCGCAACACCCACGTTACGTGCTTTGTGTTGTCGTAGAACTTCCACAGATTTGGCGTGAGCAACCAGCAACCTGTAGGCGGCTTCAAATCCTGAGGCCGGATTTCCCTTTCCTGGAGCCATGACTTTATCTGCATACCCAAGAAATGCCGCGCAGTATGGTTCGTTGAGCGTCGCCCACATTGAGACTCGGTCGGCAAATTTCTTGGCAAGCACTTCGGTGTACTCCGCAAACGAGTCGCTAATACCCTCCCAATTCCAGCCTCCCTTGCTCTGCAAGTCCGACGGCAGATCCCAGTGATAGATTGTGAGAACCGGTTCGATATCTCTTTCGAGTAAGCCGTCAATGAGTCGATCGTAAAATCCAAGTCCAGCATCATCAACTTTGCCGGTTCCCTTCGGTAGCACGCGTGGCCAACTGACAGAAAAACGATACGAATCCACGCCAAGCCAGGAAAGAAGATCCAGATCTTCTTTCCAGCGGTTGATGTGGTCGCAAGCCGGATCGGCCCCGGCTCCATCCCGAATGTTCCCAGGAATGGCGGCAAAGTCTTCCCATATGGACCTGCCCCTTATTTGACTAGAACCCTCAATTTGCCATGCGGACGTGGCTGCACCAATTCGAAAATCCACTGGAAGACGACGCGCCAATTCGTCAATTTTGACAAGCATGCGGCTGGTTAGAGAAGACACAGAATTACCAATCGATTCTTAGAGAAGTTACTTAACGGAACCCGCGAGCAGTCCTCGCACGAAAAAGCGTTGAAGAGAGAAAAAGACGATGAGAGGAATCGCGATAGTCACGAAAGCGCCGGCGGTAAGCGTTTCCCAACCCGAACCCCATTGACCTACAAGAGAAGCCAATTTCACGTTGATTGGGGCGACTTCTTCAGTACCCGATGCGAAAGTCAACGCGACAAGGAGGTCGTTCCAGACCCACAAGAACTGGAAGATTGAAAACGCAGCAATGGCTGGCACTGAAAGCGGGAGAACGATCTGACGGAAGACCTTGAAGTGGTTGGCACCGTCGACGTAGGCGGCCTCCATAAGGTCTCGCGGAAGAGAGGCAATGAAGTTATGCAACAAATAGATTGCCAACGGCAGAGCAAACATCGTGTGCGGAAGCCAGATACCCGCGAAGTGACCCGCAATTCCCAATTTCGGAATGATCGTAATGCTTCCAATGTGTGCGCCGCCTGTAAATAACTGCAGCAATGGAACCAACGACATCTGAATCGGCACGATTTGCAAAGCAAAGATGAAGAAGAAAAGAGCATCGCTGCCCCTGAATTTCACCCAAGCAAGACAATAGGCAGCCATCGTCGCAACAACCACTGGAAAAATGACGGCCGGAATAGTGATTACGATCGAATTCATCAAATAGGGAAGCACTCCGTCAGAGAGAGTTGACGAACTCGAACCGAATATCACCGCATGGTAGTTGCTCAGAGTTAGATGCGGATTTGTAAATATATGCCACCAACCGGAAAGGAAGATTTCCTGCTTGTTCCTAAACGAACTGGCGAATAGACCAAATGTAGGCACTGTCCAAAGAAAGGTGATCGTCCAGACCACGATAGTGGCAAATCTCGTTGAAAAGAGTTTTCTCCCTGGATTCGCATTGGCGAGCTTCAATGTACTCATGCTATTGACCGCTCTCTGCGAAGATTTCGTATGTTGTAAACCAGGATCGGGGTGACGAATACGAACAGAATCACAGCAAGGGCCGACCCTCGGCCCTGATCGAAGCGGACAAATACCTCGGCGTACATCTCATTGGAGATAACGCTTGTCCCAAAGTTTCCGCCGGTCATTGTGCGGACGATGTCGAAGAGCTTCAGGGATGTAACAAGCATGGTGGCAAAAACGACAATGGTCGTACTTCGCACCATCGGGAAAGTTATGTTCCTAAACAACTTCCAGCCGAAAGCACCATCAAGAGCGGATGCTTCAACAATGTCTGCGGGAACGGCCTTAATCGCCGCTGACAAAATCACCATTGCAAAACCTGTTTGAACCCAGATGAAGATGATCATCAATAGGAAGGTATTCAGGGGCTGTGTCAAAATCCAGTTGGATGGCTTGAAGCCAAAAGCGCGAACTATCGCACTAAGCAGTCCGGTTTGAGGCTTGCTCGGTACGGCAAAGTCGTAGACGAACTTCCAGATAACAGATGCGCCTACGAAAGATATGGCCATGGGCATAAATAGAAGTGATTTGGCGACCGACTCTCGCTTCATTCGATCAAGCATGATCGCAAGAAAGAGACCCAAAGCCGTCGTGACAAATGGAGTGATGATGATCCATAGCAAGGTGTTGACAAAGACTTTCTGCATATCCGGATTTTGAATAAGCCAGGTGTAGTTGTGGAGTCCGATGAATTTAATCGAGTTCGCATCTTTGAAACTAAAGAGAATTGTCTGGATCGCGGGAACAATTAGTCCGGCCGTAAGCAAAACCATGGCCGGGCCCAGCAAGACCAGAATTGCAATGGGTCGCTGTTTGCGACCATTGGCTTTACCTGCCAGATAAAAGACGACCATCAAGATCGCGAAGAAAGCCGCTATAGCGACAAGTATCTGTTCAAATTTTGGAAGGTTGGTGGAGAAGAATGAATTCACGCATACCCTCCATTCGAAATTCTTAGAAGTTTAGCAACGAACATGAGGAACAGTAAGGGAAATCAGTAACCTTCACAGAACGATAAAGGTGGGTGGGGATCCAAATGCTTGGATCCCCACCGACCAAACTGCAGAGTAACTAGTTACTGAGCAGGCCAGGAATCGTCGATTGCCTTGGCAACATCTGCCGATGATTTTCCATCAGCGAACCAAGAGGTCAACTGGGTCCATTCGGTACCAGCACCGACAGCAGCAGGCATAGCGTCTGATGCGTCGAAGACAAAGGTTGAATTCTTGTCTGCTAGGTACTTGGCGGATAGTTGATCTAGAGGGTTTTTGTAAGCAGATAGTGGAACTCCGGAGTTAGCTGAAAGCCAACCTCCACCAGAACCAGCAGTTGCAATGCGATTGATTGCCCACTGAGGAGTTGATAGGTAGTTCTGAAGTTCTTGAACCTCAGGACGCTTTGAGAATGCTGCGAAGAATTCTCCGCCGCCTTCTACAGGAGTCTTAACTGATGTGTTGATGCCTGGTAGGTAGAACGCCCAAACATCACCATTCTTGCTGACATCGGTTCCGGCTGGGTATTGCGCAGCGTAGAACGATGCTTGCTGAAGCATCATGCAAGATCCGGCAGGAATGCCAAGACCAGCAGCTTGGAAAGTCGTTGTGGCGATTGCCTTAACGTCTCCAACATACTTTGAATTAAGCATCCAACCTTCAACAGTCTTCATAGCCGCAAGGATCTTTGGATCGGAGAACTTGATCTTGTGAGAGATCCAGTCTGCGTAGACCTGGCCGCCGAATTGACGAACAACAACTTCTTCCAACCAGTCTGTTGCTGGCCAGCCAGTTGCTCCGCCTGAACCGATACCACCGCAGAAAGCAGTCTGCTTAGCAGCAGCCATCTTGTCAGCAAGTGCCATCATTCCGGTCCACGTTGTTGGAACGGTGTAGCCGGCCTTTGCGAATTGCTTTGGTGAGTACCAAACCAACGACTTCATGTTTGCGCTGTTTGGCGATGCATAGAACTTGCCGTTAACGCTTCCGTAGCCCTTCCAGCCTGGACTCCAGTACTTGTTTACGTTCTTAAGAGTTTGGGCAGGGGCTGGAACGGCTTTGCCGGTCGCAACCATCTGGGCAAGAAGACCTGGTTGAGGAATGATCGCGATATCTGGGGCATTGCCGCCCTTTACGCGAACAGGAAGCAAAGCTTCGAATTGGTTTGATCCTTCCATCTTCACCTTGATGCCGGTGCAGGTGGTGAATGAGGCCAAGGCCTTCTGGTACTTGGAAAGTTCAGGATCAAGGATTGAGGTGAACATGGTTACGGTCTTGCCCTTAAGTTGGGCATATCCCGGACCGATAATCTTGTTGCAGTTAATCGCAGCATCCGCAGGTGCAACCGTTGTGACAAAGGTCGCGAGTAGCGAAAGTGAAGCTACGCCAACAGTAGCAAGCAAACCTTTTTTGCTAATGGACATGTAATTCCTTTCGAGGGTGTTAACGGTCCAGATGACAATTCCTATCTGCGTCCCGCTTGTGGTGAAGTCTCAAGCGAGTTAACCCCAAAAGCCACTGCAAATAAATGTAAATGCGGCACTCTTTACAACAATTTGATAACTCTAATTCTCGTGCATTTCCTCTTATTTGATCCAAACACAGGCTTTGGCTGCGACTTCGACCACTCCGTTGAGCTCTGTTGACTGGTCATTTGAGGCGATTAATAGGTTGCCATGTCTATTTATTCGCTTTGGAGAATCGGAAGTGTTGAGAACTATCTCGACATTTCCTCGCTTGTATGCAATTAGACCCGTACCGTCGGGGCGTGCTGTCCAAGCAAAACTGGGAGACTGCTGCACAAGGTGCTTGCGTAGGGAAAGAGCAGCACGGTACATCTCCAAGGAACTGCGAAGGTCACCGCTTTCTTCTTCGACGCTCAAATCTCGCCAGGCTTGCGGCATGGGTAACCACGGCTTGCCCGAAGTAAAGCCAAAAGGTGGCTCTTGCCCATTCCATGGCATCGGAACCCGTGCGCCGTCCCTGCCTTTCTGCGCCCCATTCGTACGAATAAAGGCAGGGTCTTGGCGATCTTCATCATTTAAAGGCGCATCAAGTAATCCAAGCTCTTGGCCCTGATAAACATAACAAGCCCCGGGAAGTCCGAATGTAAACAGGGCCATCGCACTAGCTTCATCCCTACCTACACGCGAAGCCAATCGGGGTGTGTCGTGATTGCTGAGTGCCCAGGTCGGAGAGGCCCCGGCCTCCTTCATCATATTTAGTGTTCTATCAATGCAGCGGTAAATTTCTTCGTCATCGAAAGGTGACACTAGAAGATCGAAGTTGAAGACTTGATCCAACTCATCGCTTCGGATGTAGCGCATGGCCCTCTCAGGTGGATGAACCCAGGCCTCGGCCACCGCCATGATCCCTCGGTCATACGAATCAAATACCTTGCGCCAACTCCTGTACACGTCATGCACTCCATCGCGATCAAAAAACGGAACGCTAGCGAGCAAGGTACTCCGCTCTTGTGCATCCATCTCGACGTCCAGTCGTAGCGCGTTACTTAATCCTTGAGGGTCGAAGTGATCACGAAGCAAGTCCTCTTTAGCCAGACCATGAGCTACGTCAATTCGGAAACCATCTGCACCCAAATCAAGCCAGAACCGCAGAGTTTCTTCGAAGTCCTTCTGAACATCCACATTTTCCCAATTGAGATCTGGTTGCGAAGAGTCAAACAAGTGCAAGTACCACTGGCCGTCCTCAACTTGAGTCCAGGCAGAGCCTCCAAATAGCGAAATCCAGTTATTTGGTGGGGTTCTTGAGTCTCTTCCATCATGGAAGTGAAACCTTGATCGCTGCGCCGATCCCTTCGGAGCCTTCAAGGCGTCCTTAAACCATTGATGGTCACTTGAAAAATGGTTTGGAATTATGTCCACGATAATCTTCATGTTCAGTTCGTGGGCACGCATGAAGAGTGCTTTAGCATCCGCCAGGTTGCCATGGCGCGGATCGACATCTCGGGGATCTGAAACATCGTAGCCTCCGTCCTTATTCGGAGATCTATAAAACGGACTCATCCATACTGCGTCGACACCGAGATCATGGACATAGCCAAGATGGGTGGTGATGCCGTGTAGATCACCCTCGCCGTCTCCATCGCTATCGAAAAAGGAACGTGGGTAAATTTGATAAAAGACAGCGTTGCTCCACCAGCCCGTTTTACTCATTTGACTCGCCAGATTCCGGAGATCGCGCTCTTGGAACGTATTTTGATCATGTCAGATTTCGCTTCCAGTCCGAATAGAGTCTGCTTAACGGTATATCCGTACGGCTTAAGATTAATTTGATAGTTCCCAGCGCTTCTTGCGACGAACACAAGAACGCTCTCCTTCTCGCTCTCGCGCAAATATGCGATGGAGTTCGAGTCCACTTTTACCCATCGAATGCCCCCATTACAGAGAGCATCAGAATTCTTTCGTACTTCAATTAACTTCTTGAACTCTGCAAATAATTCTTGGTCCCATTTATTCGGATGTTCCCAATCAATAGTCCGTCGGGCGTCCTCTCCCCACTGGCCCTCGAGCCCAATTTCATCCCCCGCGAAAATCGAAGGGACGCCTGGGTAAGTGAGAAGCATGGTCGCCCCCGCGATGTGTCTAGCCCGATCCTTACCAGTCACAGTCCTAAACCTTGCGGTGTCGTGCGAATCAAGAAGCAGCATGCTCGCGGTCAAAGAACGCCATGGAATGCCCGCTGCAAATAGCCTCATCATCTCGACCATTGATTCGCCAGGAAACGTTGGAATTGGCGCTGGGAGGCCCATGAAATCGTCGGCAAACTTAGCCGACTTGCTGAGCCATCCCCATACAGGTCTTGCAAATCCCACGTAATTCATAGTGCCGTGCCAGCCGAATCCATCGAGGTCTGATGGGGAATGGTCGGCGTTTTCGGCGACGAGCCAGGCATCGGGATTGGTCTCATCCATCGCATTGCGAATACCACGGGTGACTTCTTGATTAATATCCTGGTCACGGTAGCGGCCAGTCATGTTGCCGACATCGATGCGCCAACCATCATTGTTGAAAGCGGGCTGGAGCCATTTCTTAACGATTGAGTCGGCAGATGCGTACATTCTGCCCCTTAAAAGTTGCGAGTTGTAATTCAATTTAGGCAGGGACGAGTGACCCCACCAACCGACGTATCCATGACGAATCGATTTGTCCCAGTAGAAAAAGTCACGTTCTTTGGCATCGGGATTCTTTAATGCGATTTGAATCCAATCGTGTCCAAGGCCGCAGTGGTTGGTAGTTAGGTCACCCATGATGCGGAAACCCCTCTTATGTGCAACTCTGGAAAATTCAAGAAAAGATTCATCCCCACCAAGTAGCGGATCGACATGATCAAAACTGGATGCGTCATATCGGTGAGCACTTCGCGCAGGAAAGTAAGGCGTGAAGTAAATAGCGTTTACGCCCAGCTCTTCTAGGTGACCCAAGTGCTGTTGCGCACCTTCGAAATCGCCGCCGTAAAATTCAGCACTCACGGTCGGACCGCGACCAGATGGGAGAGAGTTCCAGACTTTAGGGACTGCCCACGCAGGTAGCTCGCGCTTGATTCCAGAAGTGGCGAATCGATCAGGAAATATCTGATAGAAAATCGCTCGCTTTATCCATTCAGGATATTTGGGTTTTGCAATAATCTGAAAATCTTCACGATCAACAACCTCTCGATGAAAGACACCTGCGCCGTTTAGCCACCTATAGGTTCCTTTATCGACCAACAAGAATCTGTAATGGGTAGCGGGGTTGAGTATTTCGACGGTTACCGACCACCACGTTTCAAAAGCATTCGACTTGCCCTTTTTGAGTTCGAAGGTGCGAGGTTCGCCGTCGTGGAAGAGTCGCACCCAAATTTTAGCGGCCTTGTCGCCCTTGGGGACTCGGACTTTGAGCCGCACTTGATCACCAATTTCCGGGGCAGAGTTGCTTACATATAGGTCGCTTCCATCATGATGCGGGGATAGAAAATTTTGTGGTTGGTAGCTCAAAGGTTGCTCCCTTCGAATTCGTCACGATCGCCTTAATCTCCAAGTTTTTGCCCAGATAGTCTTGCGGGTTGATGAAAACGTTGTACGGCGAATTGGTGTCAACGCCAAGTGAAGTCCAATTTGTACTGCCGTCTTCTCGAGAAAAGAACTCAGCTGAGGCAAGATCGCTGGTTGTGACACCAGCGGCCACTTGGAAATACCCAGTGAGATCATCTTGGTTGATCGTGATCGCTCCAACCTTGACGGCGGTCACATCGATAGTCTTATTGGCCTTCAAGACAATGGCGCTCAGGGCAGGGACCGTGAATTTCAATTTCGCTCCGGAGGCGCTCACTTTTGTCGCACCGAAAACTGTCTTCCAACCACCCATTGACGTTGCCGTATTTATGGTCGCGCTCACCGGTTTGTCTGAATTATTGAAAGCGACTACGTACTCTTTATTCTCTGTAGGGTCTTTTTTCGATACAACGTAGAGAGAACCTTTGGAGAGCCGTTGCTGCATTACTCCGTTGGCAAGACCAGGGTTTGCGCTGCGGATCTTCGCCAAAGCAACTAGATACTTTGCGATTGGATTGGTGCTCGTGATCGCGAATGAATCCCCGTAACCGATCGGTTTTCCGCCGATTCTTGGCTCAGTTCTCCACATATCGACCTTTGTCGCAAACATGTCTTGGCGAGCCCTCTGGTCGCTACCATCACCGCTACCGGTCATTCCGACTTCGTCACCGTAATAGACAGATGGAATACCTCGTGAGAGATATAAGACGGCATAGCCGAGTTCGGTCCGAGGCAAGAGTTGGTTGTCTGGGTTCATCCTCTTTGCCTGAATAATGAAACCTGCGCGCCCCATGTCGTGATTTCCCAGGAAGGTCACCAGATTTGAAGCTGAAGAAGTGGGGCTCGTGTAATAGTCGTCATTGAGAAAGAGATCTTCCAAACTCGATGCACCAGAACGACCCGAGGCGAAATCCGTGGCGCCAGCCTGGAAAGGGAAATCCAACACGGTCTGTATTTTGTTTTCACGAACATACGTCATCAGATTGAAAGGATTATTCTCCGAGACTTCCCCAAATATTGTGAAGTTGGGAATCCCTGCGCTGGCTGCCGTTTGCTGTATGAGGGGTTGCCAATTTTTGAAGAATTGAGTGTCAACATGTTTGGCGGTGTCCACACGGAAACCTGAGAATCCATAATTCTTGATCCACTGACCGTACACGTCTGCCCAACCCTGCCAGACAGCCGGCTTCTCTGTGGCCAAATCATCAAGCCCGTAGAAATCTCCGAGGGTCGTGCAATCACCCTCTCCCCAGCAGTGAGCAATATCGCCAACGTTGTGATAATTCGAAAGATCATTAAGCCACGCAGGATTCTTAATCGTAGCCATGCTCGATGGAATATACGGAATCTTCCCGTTGTATTTAATGACATCGCCAGTATGGTTCGCGACAATATCTAGGATCACCTTCAATTTGAGTTTCTTCGCACAGGTCATGAAGTTGCTCAAGTCTGCGTTGGTGCCGAGGTGCGGATCGACATTGAGAAAATCAACGCCCCAGTATCCGTGATAGCCGGAGCCAGCTCCCGTTGACGGTACTTGTGTAACCAGCGGAGTAACCCAGACTGCCGTGAAACCCAATGACTTTATTCGAGCTAAACCTTTATCTCCTGGGGTGCAAGTACCGGTGAGACCCTTCAGGTCGCCCCCATGCCAGAACGCAGTGTCTCTCGGATTAAATCCCCCACCTAACGTGTCATTGCTCGGGTCACCGTTTAAATATCGGTCTGGCATAACAAAATAGATGAGGTCGGGGGCCAGTCCAACACGAACGCCAGGAGTGGATCCGATGGTCGCACCGGCACCGGCGAAGGAAAAATAAGTCAAACCTAAAAATAGCGAGGTGAGGAGAGCGATAACGCTTTTGTGTTTCAAGATTAGCCCTTGACCGACCCTGCCGTTAATCCATTAATAATATATTTCTGCAAGGACAAGAAGATAATGACGATCGGAATCGAAGCCAGAATCGATCCGGCGGCGAATGGTCCCCAGTTGGTCGAATACTGACCGCCAACAAATTGTTGCAATCCAACCGCGACTGTTCGCCCGTTCATCTCAACCAAGAAGAGCCGAGCAAGAATGAACTCGTTGAATGTCCCTATAAAAGTTAAGAGACAGACTACGGCTAGCACGGGAGTTGCAAGAGGAAGGAAGATCATCCAGAAAATCTGGACGGGGCTCGCACCATCGATCTTCGCCGCTTCATCTAGTTCGGCAGGTATTGTGTCCACGAATCCCTTGAGCAACCAAACATTGACGCCTAATGCCCCGCCCAGATAGACCAGGATGAGACCAGCTTGAGTACCCAGACCGATTTTTGGTGCGAATGCGTAGACGCGCTCCATAATCACATAAATCGCCGACAAGGCGAGTACTGCTGGGAACATCTGAACAAGTAGGAGCAGTTGAATACCGAATTTTTTGCCCTTAAACCTCAAGCGGCTAAATGCAAACGCAGAGGACGCACCAATGACCACCGAACAGATCGCAACTGTGGATGCAATGATCATCGAGTTCTTTACCCATAGAAGATAGGGGGTCTTAGGAGAATGGAATAGGAATTGGTAGTTACTGAACGAAATCTCATGCGGAACAAAAGAAGTCAAGGCTAAACTTCCACCGGTCTTTACCGAGGACAGAACCACCAAGTACAAGGGGAAAAGCGAGAAGAGGCACATGAAGATTGCAAACGCATGGCGCCACGCATTTTCTCTCAACCATTTGTTCATTCGAAGGTCTCCAATACTTTTGTTCTGCGCAACCCAAATATCGAAATTGATCCAATGAGGATAAATATGAGGACGGAAATGGCACTTGCTAGGCCAAAGTCCTGAATATTCTTGCCGAAGGCGATCTGATAGGTATAACTAATCAAAATATCAGTCGCTCCTGCGACGTGCCCATCCAGGGTGTCTCTCGGACCACCCCCTGTAAGTAGGTAAATGAGATTGAAGTTATTAAAGTTGAAGGCGAACGATGCAATAAGGAGAGGTGAAAGGATCTGTAACAGAAGAGGAAGGGTGATTTTTCTAAAAACTTGGCGCGGATTTGCGCCGTCAATCGCGGCCGCTTCAAGTAGTTCCGAAGGGATCGCCTGCAATGCTCCAGAGCAGATGAGATAGAAATATGGGAAGCCAAGCCACAAGTTGACCAAAAGCACGGCGCCTCGGGCCAGACTCGCATCAGAGAACCAGGCAATATTTGTGTGAAGAATGCTATTTATTGCGCCAAATTGCGAATCAAACATTCCAGCCCAGATCAAAATACTCATGATGCTAGGCATTGCATACGGAAGTATGAGGATCGAGCGATAAACCTTTCTCCCACGCATACGCCTATTTAGAGCCATCGCCAGGAGTAAACCGAAGGCAAAGGTGCTTAGAACTGAGAACCCCGCAAAGAAAATCGTCCAAATGAAGACGCCGATGAGCGGTGTACGAATTCGGTTATCAGTTACTAGCCTGGTGTAATTCTGGAACCACACGGGCGCGCGCCAACCAGGGGAGAGAATTTGGTCACGAGTCCCTCCGATTTTCGCGAAGTTGCCTTTTCCATTGTCCTTGTATTTATCTCCGGTAAGGAGATTGGTCATGATGCCCGTAGATTCAGAATACGACAACCCTTGCGTGAAAACCGCACCGACGGTTTCGCTCTCAATACTTATGTAGTACTTACCCTCATAGAAGTATCTAATATTCGCGTAACTGTTGTTCGAAGCAAGCACATTCAATGAAATTGGCTTGAACCCAGGTGCGGATATGGCAACTTTGTCAGCATTTAGCTTGACTTCTGAAACTGGAACTGGAGTCCTTGATGTCTTGGCGGAAATAAAGTACTTATTATTCGTAATATCTGAAACGAGAATTGCGTATTGGTTTGCAGAATTCTTACCGACAACTATGTCAAATGTAGTTCCCGCCGCATCTGGCTGGGCACCAAGAATCAGGACTTGTTCGATCGCGGCTGGTTTAGAAAGGTAATTTCCCGTTTGGTACTTGTAGACAGACATGGTGCCTGTATAGAGAATCGGTGCGATTACAAATGCAAAAAAGAAGAGAATTCCTGGAACAAAGAACTTCAGGGGAATCGAGTATTTGGTTAAGTAGGTAAAATTTAAGGCAAGAATCGCAATCAGAATAAAGGTTCCAATTAGGTACTCTTTTTGCGCATAGGCGCTCTCTGTCAGAAGAGCGAGAACTGCAGTAGTTATTGCAAGCAGAACCAACTTGAGACCAAAAGCAAATTTTCCTCTGACGAATCCGCTCACTTCTCGTACCGCTCCTTCTCGCGTCAACGCTTCAGATTGTGAAAATAATAACGTGGGCGGGAAAACCTTCCCGCCCACGTTATTCAGATAGTAGGCAAACTGAGTTCTACCAAAAGAACATCAAGTTGCAGCCTATTTATAGATCGCCCTTACCGGCGGCAACGTTCTTGGCCCACATCTTAGAAAGCTTCTTAGCCTCTACTAGTGGATCTTTTCCATTGACGAGTACAGCGGTCCAATAGGCACCTGATGAATCCCAGTAGTTTGCTCCGCCAGAGTTGTTGCCCAAGAAGGCGCCAATCTGTGGCATGCTCGAAAGACCAGCGGCTTGACCGAAGCCCTTCTGTGCATCGGAGACCAATGGGCTTGACTGTGCGCCCTTTTCTGCTGGTGGACGTCCTTCAAGTGCTTCGTAAGCAACCTGTCCTGCAGTTGATGCGAAGAAGTTCACGAGAAGTGATTTCGCACCGACTGCAACTCCGTGCTTTTCTGCGTACGCGGTCAAGAATGCACCGCTGACGCTTCCAAACATTTGTCCGTAGGTGCCAGCCTTAGCGCCAGGCACTGGCATGAGATTCATTGCGAAACCCTTGTCTACGAAGGTCTTCCAATGCCAGTTTCCAATTACTGAGTAAGGAACTGTTCCTGCAAGGAAGTTGTCCATGCAACCGGTGTCTGTTGCTGGGTAGAAACCGTTGCTCTTGCCATTGGCATCAAGAAGGTATGTCTTGACGTTCGAGGCAAAAACTGCAGGATCGAATGTGTAGTGGTAGTTAGGACGGCCGTTATACATTTGATATGGGTTGGCGCCTAGAGCAGAGAAGACTGAAAGTCCGCCCCATGCCATTCCGCCGCCAGAGATGCAGAGACCTGCCTTTAGACCAAGAGCTGTTTTGTTTGCTTTGTAGAAATTGACCATGTCGCCGAAAGACGTTGGAGCAGTCTTGACAAGCTTGGTGTTGTAAATCATCGATACGTTATTGATATCGACTGGAATTCCATAAAGCTTTCCCTGATAGGAAAGGTCATAGAACTGTGATGGCGTGAAGTGTGACTTCTGGCCGGCGGTCAACGTAACTGGAGCAAGCTTGCCGCTCTTAGCTGATGCGACGACCCAGTCATTTCCGGCTACGAGTATGTCAGGACCGGTTGTTCCGGAGGTCTTGTCAAAAGCAGCGCCGAGGGCATCGTAACTTGAGAAGGTAACTACCTTGATTGTGTAACCGGGAACCCAGTCACCCTTTGCTGCAAATACTGAAGTTAGATGGGGTCCGCGTGTTTCATCCGCCCAGATAACGATCTCATTTGCGGCGTGTGCGCCAGGCACCACCGCAACTGTTACTGCTAGAGCGGCCGCGGTGAGAGCACCGAGGACGCCCAGACGCTTACGATTCATACTTTTCTCCTTGACGAGATCAGGTCGCGAGAATGCGACGTGAGGGCAATCTTGACCAGTGAAGGAAAGGCGGTCAAGCCAACGAGCCCAAAGTAGGGTCCATTTACTAAATTGTTATGAAGGTCCTTCGTTTGCAGGAAATCCTGCAAACGATTTAGGAGTGGAGTTGAGCAACCGTTTCATCCCAACCAGCAACCGTTTCAGCCTTTCGCGGACCCTTGCCGACGTAGCGTGCCGACGGACGGACCAGACGACCGGTTCGCTTCTGTTCAAGAATATGCGCTGACCAGCCTGCTGTACGAGCAGCAGTAAACATCGATGTGAAGAGATGTCCGGGTACTTGGGCGAAATCCAAAACAATCGCGGCCCAGAATTCGACATTGGTTTCGAGAATGCGTTCTGGATGGCGCTCGTGCAATTCTGCAAGTGCAGCTTTCTCTAACGCTAGAGCAACTTCGTAACGTGGCGCTCCCAATTCTTTAGCTGTTCGACGCAATGTGCGAGCGCGTGGATCTTCGGCTCGATATACGCGATGGCCAAATCCCATCAGACGTTCACCGCGATCCATAATGCCCTTTACGTATGCACGTGCATCACCAGTTTTTTCAACTTCTTCAATCATGTGCAATACACGAGATGGTGCTCCACCGTGCAATGGACCAGACATCGCGCCAATCGCGCCAGAAAGAGCCGCGGCAACATCTGCACCTGTTGATGCAATCACTCTTGCCGTGAATGTAGATGCATTCATTCCGTGCTCTGCAGCGGAAACAAAATATGCATCGATCGCACGGACATGAAGTGGATCAGGTTCTCCGCGCCAACGAATCATCATTCGCTCGACAACTGTGTGTGCTTTATCAACTTCTGCTTGTGGTATCGCCAATTTCTCTGCGCCTCGCGCAGATTGGGCAAGGTATGACAAAACCATTACTGACGCGCGAGCCAAGTTGTTGCGTGCTTCTTCATCAGAAATATCGAGCAATGGTTTTAAGCCCCATGAAGGTGCCAGCATCGCGATGGCGGATTGAATATCAACGCGAACATCTCCAGTATGTACAGGTAGCAAGAATGGTTCGGCGCCAGGCAGTCCGGGATTGAATTCATCATCAACCAATAGTCCCCAAACATTTCCAAAAGAGACTCGACCAACGAGATCTTCAATATCTACTCCACGGTAACGAAGGGCACTGCCTTCCTTATCTGGCTCTGCAATTTCTGACTCAAAAGCAATGACACCTTCGAGACCTGGTTTGAATTCGTCAGGCACTTGTGGACCTTTCCTCTAACTGATGGCCGCTATATTGCGCACAGTGGACATGGGCAATTCTGCCCCTCATGCTGATTCTTATCGACCAGTCATTGGCTATAGGCAACCCCATTTACGCTAGAGATGCCAATTGGGGGAAAGTGACGTTAGATACATCTATGAGCCTGACTCGTGCCGAAATCGCAGCGATGAGACTTTCCTATAGCGAAGTCCCACTTGTTGATTTACCCGATGATCCATTCGAAGCCTTTGCCACATGGCTGCATGAGGCTCACACAAATCCCATTATCGTCGAAGCAAACGCGATGGTTCTATCGACGGTCGACCACGAAGGTTCAATCACCTCTCGAACTGTCCTTCTCAAGGATGTCTCTGAGCACGGTTTCACTTTTTTCACGAGTTACACGTCCAGAAAGGGACGAGCCATCCATTCGCAACCACATGTCTCACTCCTCTTTCCTTGGTATGCCATGGAACGGCAAATCTCAATAAATGGAATAGCAGAGCAAGTAACTCGAGAAGAATCCGAAAAGTATTTCGCTCAACGTCCTTGGGCCAGCAAAATTGGCGCCTGGGCGAGCCGGCAATCTGATTTTCTCGAATCGCGAGAAGTGTTGGAGGATCGTTGGAAATCAGCTGCCGCTAAATGGCCCGAAGGCACTTCCGTGCCGACGCCACCCGAATGGGGCGGATATAGAGTCTTTCCGCTCTCCATTGAATTTTGGCAAGGCAGATACTCGCGACTTCACGATCGCATTCGTTACGAGCGGGCCAATGCTTTAGCCGAATGGGAGATTAACCGCTACTACCCTTAGGCTTTGGCCCGTGACTGATATCAAAATCCCCGAAAATCTAAAGCCATCCGACGGTCGTTTCGGTTGCGGCCCTTCCAAAATTCGCCCCAAAGCCCTAGCGGCACTCTCGATGAGCGGTTCCTCCATACTCGGAACGTCTCATCGTCAAAAACCCGTTAAGCATGTGGTTCATCGCGTCCGCGAAGGATTGAGTTCATTGTTCGAACTGCCAGAAGGCTACGAGGTAGTTCTCGGCAATGGCGGATCTACTGCATTCTGGGATATCGCCACTTTTGGTCTGATCCAATCGCGCTCGCAGCATCTCGTTTTCGGCGAGTTCTCCTCAAAATTTGCGGCAAGTGTAAAACAGGCTCCATTCCTTGGGGAGCCTTCCATCATTAAGTCCGAGCCAGGAACACACCCACATCCAACAGCAGAAGACGGAATTGACGTCTACGCGCTTACACACAATGAGACAAGCACGGGTGTTTCCATGCCTATCAAACGCCCCGCAGGCAGCGAAGGCGCACTAGTACTTGTAGATGCAACAAGCGGTGCAGGCGGACTTGAAGTCAGCGCCAAGGAATTTGATACCTATTACTTTGCACCGCAGAAGTCCTTTGCCTCCGACGGTGGGCTCTGGCTCGCACTGATGAGCCCGGCCGCAATTTCCCGCGTCGAAAAAATCAAAAGTAGCGGACGCTGGGTCCCCGCCTTCTTCGACCTAACTATCGCCATCGAGAACTCTCGCTTGGACCAGACGTACAACACGCCAGCCCTTGCAACATTGATTCTGCTTGCCGAGCAGATCGAGTGGATGAACCAGAACGGCGGAATGAAGTTCTCGGCAGGGCGAAGCGCAGATTCCGCATCGCGTCTCTATACGTGGGCCGAAAAAACTGCCTACACAACTCCCTTCGTCGTCGATCCCGTAATGCGATCAAACGTCGTTGGCACCATCAACTTCGATGATTCCATTGACGCGACCAAAGTTGCGGCAGCTCTGCGCGCGAACGGAATCGTTGACACCGAGCCATACCGAAAACTAGGCAAGAACCAGTTGCGTATTGGCATGTTCCCTGCCGTCGAACCGAGCGACATTGACGCTCTCACGGCATCGATTGATTTCGTAGTCAGTTCACTTTAAAACTGCATGGTTCTAAAAAGGGATCGTGTTTTTTGGGCCATCGCCCTTCAAGTGACCATCGTCAATTTTTATCTTGGTGGATTTGGGCCAGCACAACCTCTGCTTCGAAGCGAACAACACACATCACTGACGGTGGCAGGTTTGCACGGAACTGCATTGGGAATTGCCTCGATTCTCGCCGGCTTTGTGTCTCCCAGTCTTGTCCATCGTTTCGGACGCGCCACAACATCGTGGATCGGGTTGGCATTGTTCGCTATTGGAATCGTGATGTTCGTTTTCTCGCCACCTATTCAGCTCACCTTGGCCGCAACGCTGATTACAGGTCTTGGAACCTCAACCGTCGTGAATTCGATGGTCACTCAACTCTCACATCATTTCCCCAATAATCAGGGTTCGGCTATATCACAGGCAAGCGGAGTTGCATCCGGCGGATACGTCATGGGAACACTCATCGTCGGAGCAATTGCAGGCACTTCCTTTAGTTGGCGACTCGGACTCTTGCTCGCAATCCCTGCATCCATCGTCCTCTATTTCGCGAGCCGCCGAACCATTTCCACCGAGCACATTCCCGATGAGAAAGGACCACAACGAGGCTCCCTCAACAAGAGATTCTGGCTCTCATGGGTTGGGTTTGTTGCTTGTATTTCAAGTGAATTTGCAACCACTTTCTGGGCTGCGGCACTGCTTCGCAATCGCGTTGGATCGAGTGCGGCCATCTCCACAGTCTGCATCGTCGCCCTCGGTAGCGGCATGGGACTCGGAAGATGGTTTGGACCGCAGATTCTCAAACGCAAATCTCTCGACTCTCAATTGAAAACGGTAATGATCACGCAATTCGTCGGCTTTGGCACTCTGTGGTTCTCGCATACCCTTTGGATTTCTTTGCTGGCACTCCTGGCAGTAGGCATAGGAATTTCGATGCAATTTGCCCTTGCTTCTCTTCGACTCATCGATTTCAGTGAGGGAAGGCCAGATCTAGCGATCGGGCGAAGCTCCTTGGGGGCCGGCGTTGCGATCGCGGCAGCACCTTTCATTCTTGGCATCCTTGGGGACCACCTAGGAATATCAAGGGCTTATCTCATGGTCCCGGTCTTAATTCTCATTGCGTTCGTCACGATCGTCGCGATACCTTCTGGCAATTCATCTAAGGCGGATAGAAAGTGAATTACAAAACTCGACGACTAATTACTCTCGTTGCACTGTTTGGCGTACTAGCTCTTATCCTCATATGGGGGCGGTAGAACAACATCCACGGAAAAATCTGACGGTACCTCGACTTTATGTCGGTAGCGCTGATAGGCAAACAACGCAGCAAATACTGTGATGAGGCCGCACCCAGCTAATGTCGGCCGGACACCGACCTTCTCGGCGGTCCAACCAATAAGTGGAGAACCTAGCGGTGCGCCACCGAGGAAAACCAGTAGATAAATCCCCATCACCCGCCCACGAACGGCGGGATCCGAATTAACCTGCATCAAAGAATTTGCGCTGATCAATGTTGTCAGCGCCGTAAATCCACAAAATGGAAGCCAGACGGCGTAAGCCGTGTATGTAGGCATAAAAGCCAGGACGATGATTGAAGTCCCGAAAATGAGAGCACCGTATACAACAAACATCGTCCTTCTGAATCGCTCAAGTTGAGCAGAGGCAATTGCACCGCTGAAGGAACCGATAGCCACGTATGTGCCGAGTAATCCAAAGGACATAGCGCCCCGATGAAATACCTTTGTTGCAGCCAATGCGTTGAATATCTGAAAATTAAGTCCAAATGTCGCCATGAAGAAGATGACAATCATGACCACGTAAAGGTCAGGTCGCGCTTTTACGTATCGCAAACCTTCACGCACATTGGCAACCCCAGGCCTTCGCGGAAGTAAATAGAATTCACTCTTTCGCAGGTATAGCAGTGACAAAATAACCATAAAATACGAACCACCATTGAGCAGGAAGGACGGTCCAGTTCCGAAGGCCGCAATCATAGCCCCTGAAATTCCAGGCCCGATGAGACGGCCCGCGTTGAAGTTTGCCGAGTTGAGGCTAACGGCGTTGCCCACGTCGTTGTGACCGACAACTTCGGCCACGAAACTTTGCCGAACAGGCGCATCAACTGCGTTAGAGACTCCCAGCAAGAAGGCGAGTAGGAAAACGTGCCAGAGTTTTATGTGGTGAGTGGTAATTAGAAATCCGAGAATCGTCGCCGACAATCCTCCAGCAAGATTCGTACCGATCAAGAATTTCTGTTTATCAAATCGATCCGCAAGTGCTCCACCATGAAGGCTCAAGAAAAGTACCGGTGTGAACTGCAGCGCTGTCACTAATCCCAGGTATGTGCCGCTATGAGTTAGTTGTAGGACTAGCCAGTCTTGGGCAATTCGTTGCGCCCATGTACCAATATTCGAAACTGCATTTGCCGCGAAAAGTATTCTGAAATTACGATGTCGGAAAGCGCGCCAACTGCCATTTTCATCGATGCGCACCAGATCGCGACCTCCTACTCGCACCCTATCGCCACTTTACGAGTGCATGCGCAGTACTACTATGCGCTCATGGCTCAGAATGTGAGATCAGTTGTCCTTCAACTTTCCCTCGCTGTGTCTGCGTGGGTCGTCGCCGGTTTGATCGCAATACTTGCAAATGTGCAGGCGAAAATTATCTGGACATGCTTAAGCGGAGCGTTGCTTGGAATAGTCGGGATTACCTACACAATCAGACGAGCGCGCAGAAGCGGAATTTAAGCTTCGAGTTGTGTGGCGATGCCTCGAAGAACTTTGCCAACCCGTTCGGCTTCAACAGCCGAAGGATGTCGACCGTGGCGAAGCCCATTTCCGACTTTGTCCAAAATCTTGATGGTGTCCTCGATCATGGCGGCAAGATCATCGCTATTGACGTGAGCGGCAGCGGCCAATGAAGGCGGGGCATCGATAATTCGAACGGAGAGAGCCTGGGGGCCACGGCGACCATCGGCCACGCCGAACTCCAACTTCGTGCCCGGCTTAACGGATGTGACGCCCTCAGGGAGAGATGTGGCCGCCAAATAAACATCCTCGCCCTCATCGGAGGCGATAAAACCAAAGCCCTTTTCCAGGCTAAACCATTTCACGCGACCACTAGGCATGGGAACTCTCCTTTAAATTGCTTGAACTCGTTTAGGCCGTGTGGGATTTACGGGCAGAGGGCGAGTTTACAGTAGGGGGCCGGTTAGAGGAACAGGGATTAAAAGGTAGCCTCTGAGTGGGCCCCGCAGCCATGATCAACCGATACGACGCGTGCATCTTCGGGTGAAATTGCATTGGCGCATACGCCAAAGGCTGCGCGTAGCGATCCCACGATGGGAATGAAGAATCCGCATGAGGCACATGGCTTTGGAGCGGATTTGGCAATAGGTGACTCAGGGCCACGATCGCCCGAATACCAACGCTTGCTCGCTTGATCTCGGCCTTCAATCGAGAGCACTCGTGGACGACCAAGACCCAATTCCCATATCTGAACTGCGTCCAAAACTTCATCATCTGGAAGAGCCGCAAAGCCTGGCACTAAGCGCGGGTCATCGGTCGTGCTCGGAACGAGATCGCCCGCGCCAATATCTCCGGGCTGAATACGCTCGATATAAGGAATCCACTCGGGGGCAAGAAGAGAATCTGGTCCGGGAAGCAACACGACATCGCAAATCGTCGGTTCGGAATTTTCGTCAACTCGGACTGCGGTGACAACCCATCGCCACCCATTGTAGCCAGGCAGAAATGCTTCAAAGAGGTAACTAGCTAGTCGGGATTCGCCATCGAATTCAACGTCAAGATAAGCGCCAACAAATTCGGGATTACCCGCATCGGCCAGTACTGCTTGCCGAGCAAGTTCAAGGGCGTCGAAGCTTCCAGATTCATTAGACATGATGCAAGGGTAAAGCAGAAAGGACTCCCGAGGTAATCGGGAGTCCCGGCTGCTTCCCTAAACGCGGCCCTTTGGAGATCAAGCCGAGGATGAGGAGGGGGAAGGGGCAGGTGCCTGAAGCGCCAAGAGAGCAGTCTTGAGCGCGAGATTTGCCGCCTGAATCGCTGTCTGAAGTGTTTGCTCGGCAGAAACAACTGCGGCCTTGTAGGCCGCTTCCGCGCCTTGTTTGGCAGCATCGGTTGTTGCAGTCGAAAGCGCAGTCTTGTAAGTCGTCTTTGCAGCCTTCAAGGCAGTTTGAAATGTTGCTGTCGCACTATCTACGGTACCTATGTAACTCGTAACCGCAACAGTCACCACGGGATTTCCCGCACTCAACTTATTCAATTTCTTCAATAGAGAATTAGTTTCAGATGTTTGTGCATTGCCATCGTTTTCAAACTTCTTGCCTTCGCCATTCGCAACAGGTGAAGATTGAATTGCTTTCAAAATTGAATTGGCAGTGGATTTGTCAGCGCCCTTACTGTGTTCGCCACTCTTACCATGATCTGATGCCTGGGCTATCGGCGACACCGCGACTAGGAGTGCAAGGACTGCACTTGCAGCGAGGAAGGCGCTGGGGAAACTTTTGCGCGACATGTGAACTCCAGTTTCTTTAGGAGGGTAATGCAAGCACATTCGCACAGATGCAGAAAGGACTCCCGAGGTTATCGGGAGTCCTCTCTTTATATGACTCTAGGCTTAAGTGAGACCTTAGAAATCCATATCGCCGCCGCCAGGACCTGCTGGCATTGCTGGCTTCTTTTCAGGCTTGTCAGCAATAACTGCTTCTGTTGTGATGAAAAGCGCGGCAATTGATGCAGCGTTTTGCAATGCAGAGCGAGTTACTTTCGCAGGATCAATAATGCCGGCCTTTATCATGTCGACATATTCTCCAGTTGCCGCATCAAGTCCAAAACCTGCTTCGAGATGACGAACCTTTTCAACGACAACTCCACCTTCTAGACCTGCGTTGATTGCGATCTGCTTCAAGGGCGCTTCAACTGATGCTTCAACGATCTTTGCACCGGTTGCTTCATCGCCTTCGAGCTTCAACTTTGAGAACGCAATCTTGGAAGCTTGAAGAAGTGCAACGCCACCGCCGGCGACAATGCCTTCTTCTACTGCTGCCTTTGCGTTACGAACCGCGTCTTCAATGCGGTGCTTGCGCTCTTTCAACTCTACTTCAGTTGCTGCTCCGGCCTTAATTACTGCAACGCCGCCTGCTAATTTAGCAAGGCGCTCTTGCAACTTCTCTCGGTCGTAATCTGAATCGCTCTTCTCGATCTCTTGGCGAATCTGCGTAACGCGACCCTTGATGTGCTCTTCGTTTCCGCCGCCTTCGACGATCGTTGTTTCGTCCTTGCTGATAACGACTTTACGTGCGTGTCCAAGAAGTTCGATTCCTGCCTGATCCAATTTCAATCCGACCTCTTCAGAAATGACGGTTGCACCAGTGAGAATTGCAATGTCTTGGAGCATCGCCTTGCGACGATCACCAAAACCAGGCGCCTTAACTGCAGCAGATCGGAAAGTTCCGCGAATCTTGTTTACTACCAACGTTGCAAGTGCTTCGCCTTCAATGTCTTCGGCAATGATTGCAAGAGGCTTTCCAGATTGCATGACCTTTTCAAGAATTGGAAGCAAGTCTTTGATGTTTGCGATCTTGGAATTGGCAATCAAGATGTATGCATCTTCGAGTACTGCTTCCATGCGATCTGAATCAGTTACGAAGTATGGGGAGATGTATCCCTTATCAAATCGCATACCTTCGGTGAGCTCAAGCTCTAATCCGAAAGTGTTGGATTCTTCAACGGTGATGACGCCTTCCTTGCCAACCTTGTCCATTGCTTCGGCGATCATTTCGCCGATGGTGGTATCTGCCGCGGAGATCGATGCAGTTGCTGCGATCTGCTCCTTGGTTTCGACGTTCTTTGCCATTGCAACAAGTTCGGCAACGACGGCTTCCACTGCCTTTTCAATTCCGCGCTTAAGGGCCATCGGATTGGAACCGGCGGCAACGTTGCGAAGTCCTTCGCGCACTAGCGCTTGTGCCAATACCGTTGCGGTGGTCGTTCCATCGCCTGCGACATCATCGGTCTTCTTTGCAACTTCCTTGACAAGTTCAGCACCGATTTTTTCCCAGGGATCTTCAAGATCAATTTCCTTGGCAATTGAAACTCCGTCGTTTGTGATGGTGGGGGCTCCCCACTTCTTCTCCAAAACAACGTTTCGGCCACGGGGTCCAAGGGTTACCTTGACCGCGTCGGCGAGGATATTCATGCCACGTTCTAGGCCACGACGGGCCTCTTCGTTAAAGGCAATCTGCTTTGCCATAGTTGTTTTCGCTCCTATGATCTTTAGTTACGTTATGGGTGAATTATCACTCACACCCCTAGAGTGCTAACGCTAAATCTAG
>JANXZF010000053.1 GCA_025355665.1 Actinomycetes bacterium | reverse complement strand
TGGCAGACCGCCATGACGCTTCTTGAGAGTACCTCGATCAAACGAGTCGACGGAGTTATGACTGTGTCAGAGACGATCGCCGGGATGTTACAGAGTGATTATGGTCTGGCGCATCGACCGACAGTGGTTCTTAATGCGCCGAGAAGGATTCAACCTCCTGTTGACGACGTACTCAAGACGGTACGGACAAAGATCGGTCTTGCGCCAGAGATTCCTCTGCACATTTATGTTGGCGCGGCTGCCCCGCAGCGTGGCTTGGACGCAATGGTCGGCGCCTTGGTGCGAGCAGAGGGGCACCATATTGGATTGGTCGTAAATCCAGAATCTCCCTATGTACTGAAACTTCAGGCGAAGGCCGAAGCACTTGGAGTAGCCGATCGCGTTCACGTTCACCCTTATGTTCCGGAATGGTACGTATCAACTTTTAGTTCTGATGCGACTAGCGGCGTGATTCCAATTTTGCACTACCCCAATCACGAAATCTCCCTCGTAACTAAATATTTCGAGTATCTGCACGCTCGTATTCCAATCATCGTAAGCGATGTTAAGGCGATGGCGGAGGAAGTCCTTTTGCAGGGCAATGGACTAGTTTTTACGGCGGGGCAGGCCGATGAACTTGCAGAGTGCTTTATTAAGATCGCGGCCGAGCGCTCTGTCTACAGCGCTGCGATTACTGAGAACATGCTCGATGAATATTCATGGGAGCGCCAGGGCGATAAACTTGTGGCCGTCCATGACGATCTGGCTTCCAAAATCAGCAATAGATAGGGACTTGTAAATGAAGATTACCGTTGTCGCTCTCGGCAAAATCGGCTTGCCACTAGCGGTTCAGTTTGCTCGCAAGGGCCATTCGGTAATTGGGGCAGATGTAATCGAAAAGACTGTCGAGCAGGTGAATGCCGGCATCGAGCCCTTTCCAGGCGAAGCGCATCTTGGTGAGTATCTTGTCGAAGTCGTCAAAAGCGGCGCACTTCGCGCGACAACCGATACGACATCTGCAGTCGCGGAAAGTGATGCGGTTGTAGTTGTAGTGCCACTCTTCGTTGACAACGAAGGTATACCGGATTTCGGGTGGATGGATGCAGCCACGGAGTCGATTGGCAAAGGACTTAAGCCCGGCACTTTAGTTTCATACGAAACCACATTGCCAGTAGGCACAACTCGAAATCGATTTTCACCGGCTCTTGAGAAACTTTCAGGATTGAAAGCAGGAGTCGACTTTCATTTAGTTTTCTCTCCCGAACGGGTATTTACAGGACGGGTCTTTGCAGATTTGCGAAAGTACCCAAAGTTGGTGGGTGGCATCAACGACGCAAGCGGTGCTCGAGGAGTGAAATTTTATGAGGAAGTTCTAGATTTTGATGAGCGACCAGATTTGCCTCAGGCAAATGGAGTGTGGGACCTGGGAAGTTCGGAGGCTTCCGAGCTGGCAAAACTTGCAGAAACTACTTACCGGGATGTGAATATCGCTCTTGCAAATCAATTCGCGCTCTTTTCTGAATCGCACGGCATTGACGTGCAAAAAGTTATTGATGCTTCAAATTCACAACCCTTCTCACATATTCATAGACCCGGAATTGCAGTCGGTGGTCATTGCATTCCCATCTATCCACGTTTCTACTTATGGAACGACCCCGCAGCGACCGTGGTTAGCGCGGCACGCCGTGCCAACGCGGCCATGCCAAAACATGTCGTAGATACTTTGGCGAAAATTCACGGTGACCTGAAGGGTGTGCGTGTTGTTGTTCTAGGTGCTGCCTACCGCGGAGGGGTCAAAGAGACCGCGTTTTCAGGCGTATTTCCAACGGTTCTCGCCTTGAAGGAACTTGGAGCGAATGTCTCGGTGCATGATCCGATGTATACCGATGATGAGCTCACCCATTATGGATTTACCCCTTATCACTATGGAGAATCTGTTGATGCTGCGATAGTGCAGGCAGATCATGCTCAATATCGAGAAATGACGCCTAAGGATCTACCTGGAGTGAAAACGATTTTGGATGGACGCGGCGTAACCAAGGAAGAAAGTTGGAGCGGAGTCCGTTACCACGTGGTTGGTCGAGCACTTTAGGAACAACATCCTTTGGCTAGTTAGACTCCTGCCTTATGGCGCGCAATTTGGTAAATCTCGAAGGAGTCTCGAAGTCCTTTGATATTCGCCCATTGCTCGACAACGTTTCCCTTGGAATCTCAGAGGGAGATCGAATCGGAATTGTCGGTCGGAACGGCTCGGGTAAGAGCACGCTGCTTCGTGTCATGGCCGCGATCGAACCCCCGGATAACGGCAGAGTCACGCGTACAAACGACATTCGAGTTGGATTGCTCTCGCAGGTAGATGTTGCCGATCCGTCAGCAACTGTCGGCGACGTCGTCCTTGGCAATAAGGAAAAGCATGAATGGGCGCGCGAGCCTAAGATTAGAGAAATTTTCGATGGCCTATTCGGCGGCCACTCAGACGAATTTTTCAATCGCAAATTCATCGCATTGTCGGGCGGTGAGCGACGTCGAGTTGGCTTAGCGAAATTGCTTGTCTCGGACGTGGATTTACTGCTTCTAGATGAGCCCACCAACCATTTGGATGTTGAAGGTGTTGCATGGCTCTCGCGATATCTCAATCAAAGACGAGAACTCGCAGTTGCCGTTATTACCCATGATCGCTGGTTCCTGGACGCTGTCACAGATCGGACTTGGGAAGTCGTAAATGGGGCGGTCGAAGAATACGACGGTGGCTACTCGGCCTATGTGCTGTCAAAAGCCGAGCGCTTAAGGCAAACATCGGTTCTCGAAGGAAGAAGAAACATGCTGATTCGCAAAGAATTGGCTTGGCTACGAAGAGGTGCTCCTGCCCGCACATCGAAACCGAAATTCCGAGTCGACGCTGCAAATGAACTCATCGCTTCCGAGCCGCCTCCACGAGATGGAACCGAATTATTGCGATTTGCCAGAAATAGACTTGGCAATACCGTTTACGAGTTGCACCATGCCCGGATCTGCGCGGGAGATAAAGAAATTCTTGATGATGTGTACTGGAACGTGGGACCAGGGGATCGAATTGGAATTGTCGGAATCAATGGAGCAGGGAAGACGACCCTTTTACGCACGCTAGTGGGTGAGGTGAAAGTCGCCGCAGGGAAACTGGTTAAAGGTGTCACCGTAAAACCGGCCTTCCTCACTCAGCATCTAAGCGAATTGGATCCAAAATGGAGGGTTATCGAAGCCGTTGAAGACGTCGCTAATCGAGTCGAACTTGGCAACGGGAAGGAACTCTCTGCTTCACAACTCTGCGAAAGACTTGGATTTGATCGCGAATCGCAATGGACTCCCGTTGGGGATCTCTCTGGTGGCGAAAAGCGTCGACTTCAGTTGACTCGTCTTCTTATGGATAGCCCCAATGTTCTTTTACTGGACGAACCTACAAATGATTTCGATATCGAAACACTAACCGAGTTGGAAGATTTGCTGGACAGTTACAGCGGAACAATTCTGGTGATCTCGCACGATCGCTATTTTCTCGAGCGCGTATGCGATCGATTCGTAGGCCTTTTAGGAGATGGCCAGCTACGCGACCTTCCGCGAGGCGTTGATCAATATCTCGAGCAACGTGAATCAATGATCGCCAAGTTAAATGAAAACGAAGTCCCCAAGAAGAAAATTTCCAACGCAGCGTCCCAGAGGCAACTCAAGAAGGATCTTGTGCGAGTCGAGCGACAGTTGGAAAAGATCGCAGAACGAATTTCGTTGCTGCTGCAAGCCCAAGAAATGGCAGCTTTTGATCCCGAGCGACTTGCAGAAATCGACAAGGAGTTGGATACCGTGAGATCGGATCAGGCTAAGCTCGAGGAAGAGTGGTTGGGAACCACTCTCGCATTGGGGAATTAGGTCAATGCGTCTGGATCTTCTGGCAGCACTTTCGGGAATTCTCATAGCGGTGCAATCGAGAGCAAACGGAGAACTCGCATTCAGATTACAAAATAGTTTAGAAGCGGCCTGCATTTCCTTTGGATCGGGTCTCATCGTACTGATCCTCATAACCTTCTTTCACGATGGAATCAAGAGTGGGATAAGGAAACTGCTGCGGGCCGTTGAATCAGGTGCAATTCCAAGATGGAGTTTGATCGGTGGGGCACTTGGCGGAGTCGTTATTGCTATCCAGACTCACGTAGTGCCATTGATTGGTGTGGCAATCTATTCGGTATCAGTGATTTCCGGCCAGACTGCAGTCTCTTTGCTCGTTGATCGTCTAGGACTGACGGGCGGAGGCAAACGGCATATATCCGCACGAAGAATTACGGCTGCTGTTCTGACCGTCCTAGCAGTATTGATTTCGGTTTGGGATCGATTGGACGCAAAAAACCTTTCTATCATGGCCATCGTTCTTGGAATCATTTCGGGCGGAATAATCGGAGTGCAGCGCGCATTTAACGGTCAAGTCAATGAGCATTCGGGCCAGAGTTTTGCCACGACCCTTTTGAATTTCATCACGGGCACTACTTTGTTACTACTTCTTTTCGCGTTCGCTCTGGCCTCGCATCAGTCCCATCTAGTCGCGTTGAGATTGGATCCGTGGTGGATGTATCTCGGCGGCGTAACAGGAGTAATTTACATTGCCTTCGCATCAACTGTGGTGCAACATCTAGGAGTTTTAACTTTCACGCTCTTTAGTGTCGGTGGACAACTAGTTGGGTCGCTTCTCTTTGACATTTTTCTCCCTACAAAAGGCGTTCACGTCGGCGCCTACCTTGTTACCGGCATATTTATGACGTATATCGGCGTGCTTGCAAACAGCGAACGTTTAGGCCACAGGACCAGTTGACTCTCTGACAACGAGCGGACACGGCAGATAGACGATCGTGGGTTCGGGGGTTGTACCCGTTTCGATCCACGCACGGAGAATTTCTGCAGCCTTAAAGCCCATTTCGTGCTTTGGAAGAGCGAAAGTTGTGAGGGAGGGATGGATCCTCGCCATCATCGGAATATCGTTGAATCCCATGACCGAAATATCCTCGGGGCAACTTAGTTTTGCTTCTTTGAGGCCATCGAGCACGCCGATCGCCAACTGATCATTCGCGGCGAGAATGGCAGTTGGCTTTGCACCTGGTGAGGCAAGCAACTTTTTGACGGCATCGGTTCCGGCGATTTCGTTGTAAGCCGTCGACACGATAGTTGGGCAGTTAGATTCTTTAAGTCCAGCACTTTGAATTACATTCTTGAATGCGTGAAATCGAATGTACCCCGTTGATAAGTTCTGGGGGCCAGCAATGTGCGCGATACGTTTATGCCCAAGCCTGACGAGGTGCTCAATAGCGTCGCGCACTTCTCTCGATTCGTCTCCGACAACTGCAGGCAGAGTTGGAGCTTCCGTGAGTCGGTTGACAAGAACGGCCGGAATCTTACGTTTCACGATTTCTTTGACGACAGGGTCGTTGCGAAATGCAGTTGCCAAAATGAATCCATCGCACCTTCGATTAACGAGGGCATCAAAGAGCTGCATCCCTTTTTTTGGGTCGTTATCAGTGTTAACGATTAGGGCACTCAAACCCGCAGGGCCGAGCACTTCTTCGACTCCCCGGACAATTGGAGGGAAAAGTGGGTTATTTAAATCCGGAACCATGAACCCAATCGTGTAGGAGCGTTTGGTTCGAAGCCCCCTGGCCAACGAATTGGGTTGGTAATTCAACTTCGTTGCGATCTCCAGAACTCGCTTCACGGTCTCGGCTGCTACAAGATGACGTGATTCAGGATTGAGTGCTTTGGATGCGGTTCCCGGATGCACTCCGGCAGCTTCTGCGACATCTGCCAAAGTTGCGACCATATTTGGAAGGATATGTGATTACCAAGTTGAAGCCAACGAGCGTGCCAACCCTAAAAGATGCCAAACCGTTACAAACCCAATCAGGTGAAGCCTTGACGGCGGCGAGTTCCTGACCTACCTTTCCACCAGACCGAAGTCGCGTCCCGCCCCGAAAGGCGGCAAACCCAACGACCGCGGCAAAGCCGAACGCGAGTATGTACCCCAGCGTCCACGATTCGGCGCATTCATTGTTCGTATCTATGCACTAGGAAGGTAACGGAATGAATAACAATCGATTGTCTAAGCGATGGTTCAAGAGAGTTCCTCTTGTTGCTGTTGTGGGCGCCGCTCTCGTTGTTCTGAGCGCATGCTCGGCCTCCACACCAAAAGCATCGACAACCCCAGCGGCAAGCACCAAGCCGTTGGTGATCGGTATTTCCCTCTCACTCACTGGAGACTTTGCAGATCCAGGCACGGCAGTAAAGAAGGGCTACGAACTCTGGGCCGACACTGTCAACGCCAAGGGCGGCGTGCTTGGTCGTCAGGTTCAACTCAAGATTGTCGACGACCTATCAAGCCCAACCCAAGTCGTAACCAACTACCAGAACCTCATTACCAAAGACAAGGTAGATCTAGTCTTTGGTCCGTTCTCAAGCCTGTTGACGGTTCCAGCTTCCGCATTGGCAAACCGTTACCACTATGCGTTTATTGAATCTGCCGGTGGAGGACCAAAGGTATTCGCTCAGAATTTGGGCAACCTGTTCTTTATTCAGCCGGGACCAATCGTCAAGCAAGGTGATGTTTTCGCTGATTACATCCTCGCCCTGCCTGCGGGGCAACGACCAAAGACCGCGGCGTACCCATCACTTGACGATCCATTTGCGCAGCCAATTGCCGCCAACATTCAGACGCGCTTTGAAGCCGCGGGAATCAAGACGGTTTATTCAGCTACATATCCTGCGGAGACCCCTGATCTGACTCCAATCATGACCAAGGCGATTGCCGGAAAACCAGACGTCATCGTTTCCGGAACACAGACACTTGATGCCTATCAGCAAGTAAAGGCTCTTATTCAACTTCATTACAACCCAAAGTGGCTGTACATGAGCAATGGCGCGAACTCACCAGTTGAGTTCCCAAGCAAGGTTGGAGCAGCCAATACTGAAGGAGTCTTCTCCTCGGGTGACTGGTTCCCAAGCAGTACAGCGACAGGAAGTGCCGATTTCATCAAGGCATACATCAAGAAGTACGGCGGAAATGCAACTGGAATCGATAACTCATCTGTTGAGGCATATGCCGCAGGTCAGGTACTTGAACTTGTTGCAGCTAAGACCGGCAAGGTCGACAACGCAACAATCATTTCTACCTTGCACTCAGGTACGTGGCCAACTCTTCTCGGCGATCTCTCGTGGGATGCTATCGGAGAGCCTCAAGGCAGTTACTTGTTAGTCCAATGGCAGAAGGGCGCACTTAAGCCGGTATATCCAGCAGCAATTGCGCAAGCTTCGCCAGTGGCACCAAAGCCAAACTGGGCTGGCTGATAGAAAAGTAGGACCTGTGTGATCGACGGGTCCAGTGCAATAACGACGTATTGCACTGGACCCGTCACAAAACCAATGAATTAACACTCTTTTAGGAGGCAAGAACATGCACACGCTGATCCAAGGAATTATCTTGGGTGTTCTCACCGGCGGGGTCTATGCGTTAATGGCCTCGGGCCAGACACTGATTTTCGGGGTGATGAAGGTGGTAAACCTTGCTCAAGGAGCATTTGTTATTGCCTCTGCTTACCTCGCCTTCTCGCTTTTCACCCAATTTGGAATTGACCCATTGGTCGCGGTCTTGATTACCACTCCACTTATGTTTGGCATTGGTGTTGTGGGGCACTGGCTCTTCCTTCGCCCACTCCGAAGCGAAGACGCAAACCAACTCTCTTTGCTTATTACTTTCGCTCTAGCGATGCTGGTCGAAGGAATTTTGTCCATGACTTACCGCACTACCTATCGCAGCATCAACACGTCATATGCAAACAAGGCTTTTGATATCGGCGGATTCTCCGTTTCAGCCGTGCGTCTGTACGGTTTCATAGTTTCCTGCGTTTTGTTGATTGTGCTCTACATAGTTCTTCAGAAAACTAGATTCGGCCGCGCAATTCGAGCGACGGTTCAGAATCCACAATCCGCGACGTTGCTTGGTGTCGACTCAGTTCGGGTAAAGGCATACGGCTTTGGTCTTGGCATCTCGACAGCTGCGGCCTCTGGTTCGATTTATGGCCTTCTATTTCCATTTAACTCTGGCAGTCATTATGACCTGATCTCAAGATTGCTCTCTGTGGTTGTGCTTGGTGGTCTTGGTTCAATCGGCGGGGCCGTGCTTGCCGGCGTGATTATCGGCGTTGTTTCCTCGGTTGCCGCCGTTACATGGTCGCCAACATGGTCTGAGATGACATTTTTCGTTGTCCTCATACTTGTGTTGCTTGTGCGTCCACAAGGAATGTTTGGTCGAGTAGAACGAGGCGCGCTATGAAATTGTCCAAAAAAGGCGCAAGCCCTTTCTTTACTCGATCTGGATTGATGCGAGGTGGAGTTCTTATCGCAGTGCTTATTGTGATGCCACAACTCTTCCCGCAGCATTGGATATGGAACATGATGTTCTTTACCGTGTTGTATGCAGCAATGTCAGTTGCATGGAATTTAATCGGCGGCTTTGCGGGGTATCCATCTTTGGGACATGCCGCTTTCTTCGGTATTGGGGCGTACGCGACGGCGTCCATTTTTAAGAGTTCTGAGATTCTTACAAACGGATGGCAACCATTCTTTATGCTGCCGCTCGTTGGTCTGGGATGTGCAATTCTTGCCCTTCCAATTGGATATATCGCCATGAGGGTAAGAGCAAACATTTTTGCCATAGTTACGATCACTCTTCTGTTTGTTGCCCAAACTCTTGGTTATAACCTCAAGAGCATTACGGGTGGAGCGCAAGGAGCGGGTCTGTCCGTCGCGCCATTCCATCTCGATATCTTCGAACAACCCTTTTACTTTGCCGCAGCCACGTTGCTGCTCTTTGCAATGGGGATCGCGTATTTCATTACCAAGACCAAACTTGGAATGGCACTCACATCGATACGGGCCGACGAAGATAAGGCGCGTGGTGTCGGAGTTCGAACAACTGGTATCAAAGTTATTACTTTTGCAGTCAGTGTCGGAATTACGGGTATGGCAGGGGGTATTTGGGCTTATTACTTGGGCTTTATCTACCCGCAGTTCGCATTTGACCCCTTAATTACAATCGCAATTGTTTTGATGACATTCCTTGGCGGTCGTGCCACCGTTTGGGGCCCGGTACTGGGAGCCGCAATCTTGATGCCTGCACAGCAGTTGCTGGCCTATTACGTTGGCGGCAGCCAGATCTACTTGATCGCGTATGCCGCAATATTTCTACTCATCATGCTACTTCTACCTCGTGGGATTCTCCCAACTTTCCTTAACAAGCGTCGCATGGACTCTATGGCCACAAAGGGTGATTTGAGTGGGACAAGTACGACACCTGTGACAACAGGAGGGAGCAAGTCATGATCGAACTACTTAGAGTTGAAAACCTAACTAAGAAATTCGGTGAATTAACCGCGGTGGATGCATGCTCATTTACCGTGAAAGAAGGAAGTATCACCGCTCTCATTGGACCCAACGGGTCGGGCAAAACAACTGTCTTCAACCTCATCACTGGGTATCTGCCGTCTGATAGCGGAAAGGTGGAGTTTGCTGGGTCTTCGATTCGCAAACAGAGTCCAGGCTCGCTGTATCGCAAAGGACTGACTCGTACCTTTCAGCAAGCCCGCGTCTTTGCTGATCTAACAGTTCAGGAAAATCTCGTTGTTGCGGGTGGGGGAAAGTGGACGAATCTATTTGGCCGACGTATCACCGCTGAAGATCAATCCAGGGCTGCCGAATTACTGGATGAGTTCAAACTCAGCCATGTTGCGGACTTATATGCCAGCGAGCTTTCTTGGGGGCAGCGCAAACTTCTCGAGTTTGCTTCGGTTCTTATGAGTAAGCCGCGCCTGGTTCTTCTAGATGAACCAACTGCAGGGGTTAATCCGATTCTGATCGAGACCATGGCAACGCATATTCGTTCTTACAACGCGGCAGGTGTCACCTTCTTGATTGTCGAGCACGACATGAGTTTTGTGATGCGAGTTTGCGATCCCGTAATCGTTCTGGATCGCGGTAAGACCATTGCAGTCGGCGATCCCGAAACTGTTCAATCGGATCCCCGAGTGCTCGATGCCTATCTGGGCGATTGAGGAGCAATAGAGATGAATAACATCAATCATTCAAATAGCGGCGTTCTGCTTAAGCTCACTGATGTCGTTGCGGGCTACGGCTCGGGCATGGTTCTAAAGGGCGTGAACCTTGAGCTCAAGAAAGGTGACGTCATGTGCCTGATTGGCCCGAACGGCGCCGGAAAATCAACGGTTCTTAAGACGGTATCTGGCCTCTTGCCCCCCAAGGAAGGCGCTGTCGTATTTGAAGGTCAGAACATTGCTGGTCACACCCCAAAGGAAAATTTGCGTCGAGGTATCGTCCACGTTCCACAAGAGCGCTCGCTTTTCCCTGGCATGACTGTGTGGGACAACTTGTTGATGGGTGGCTATCTCATTCGAAGCCGAAAAGTAATTCAAGACCGCATCGATGAAGCGGCCCATCTTTTTCCCATTGTCACCGAAAGGCGCAACACCCACGCAGGATCCTTGTCGGGAGGCGAGCAGAAGCAAGTGGAACTAGCTCGTACTTTGATATTTGATCCCAAACTAATATTGCTTGACGAGCCGTCCATCGGGCTCGATCCGAAGTCGCGCAGATTGGTATTCGAAGCGATACGAGGGTTGGCAACAGCTGGTCGCACCATATTGCTTGTCGAGCAGAACGCAAGATCGGGATTGGCGGCTGCCGATCAAGGAGCAATTCTTGAAACCGGTCTTGTTCGGATAACAGGAGTCGCAGCAACACTCCTCGAGGATCCAGAGGTTGCCCGACTCTATTTGGGTGCATCCACGATGACACGGCCCCCGGCTAAAACTCAACAGGAGAACTGACATGACGAATAACTTGAACCCAACTATTGGCTGGATTGGAACAGGACGAATGGGTTACGCCATGGTCTCTCGTCTCCTAAACGCTGGTTTGAAAGTAAGCGTCTACAACCGCACACGCGCAAAAGCAGAACCATTGGCAGCCTATGGCGCCGAAATAGTCGGCACTATTTCCGAATTGGCCAAATGCGACATTGTATTTTCGATGGTTTCAGATTCTGCTGATCTGCTCCAAGTGATAACGGGAGACGGTGGAGTGCTATCGCAGAAAGTGGCGCCAAAAGTCATTATTGATTGCTCTACAGTCAGTGCCGAAGCGTCGCAGGAGGTTCGAATGGCTGCGGCAGTTCGCGGAACGAAATATCTTGTGGCTCCTGTGTCAGGGAACGGCAAGGTCGTCAAAGCTGGCAAGTTGACGATGATAGTTTCTGGACCGCGGGAAGTGTTCGACGAAGTTGAACCAATTCTGCACCACATCGTGAAGGCTGCCACGTATGCTGGTGAAGGCGATCTCGCGCGGCTTGTGAAATTAGCGCATAATATTTTTCTTGGCGTCGTCACCCAATCCTTGGCGGAGATCACCGTCTTTGCCGAAAAGGCTGGAGTTCCACGCTCGGCATTTTTGGAGTTCTTAAATGATTCAGTGATGGGTTCTGTCTTTACCCGTTATAAGAGTCCGGCATTCGTTAATTTGGATATGACACCCACTTTCACGCCGATTCTGCTGCGCAAAGACTTTGATCTTGGGCTTGCAGCTGCTCGGGATCTGGAAGTTCCGATGCCCGTTGCGTCGGCAACTCACCAAATCGTTCAACAGACTGTTGGTCGCGGCCAAGTGGATATGGACTTCGCGGTGCTTCTGCTCGAACAGGCCGCAGCTTCGGGTATGACTCTAAAATCAGAAGACTTGAAGATCTCAGATGGATTGGAGGGCGGATCACAATGAAAAAGGCAGCGCCACTTTCTGCTCCCGGTCATATGGGAGTGGATTACGAATCACGGGTAGATTTTGATCGTCTTCGAAAGTACCGCATTGGACGCGCGAAAGAAGCGCTCAATGGAAGCGAATGTGGCGCTTTCCTGCTTTTTGATTTTTACAACATCCGCTACACAACCCAGACATGGATCGGCGGGGCTCTGGGAGACAAGATGACGCGCTATGCGCTTCTGACTCGCGATGGTGGAGAGCCGATGCTCTGGGACTTCGGATCGGCCGTGCGCCATCACAAGTTATATTCGCCCTGGCTTAAAGAAGAGAACAATCGTCCCGGAATGCTAGGAATGCGAGGCGCGGTAGCGCCTTCGGCAGGCTTGATGGAATCGGCGATCAAAGAGATTAAGTCACTTCTAGTTGAGGCAGGCGTCGCGGATCTTCCAGTGGGTGTAGATATCGTAGAACCGGCATTCCTATTCGAGATGCAGAGGCAAAGCCTCAAAGTAGTAGACGCGCAACAATTCATGTTAGACGCGCGAGTTATCAAGTCTATTGATGAAATCATGCTCCTCAATCAGGCTGCTGCAATGGTTGACGGCGTTTACCAGAATATTGTGGATGTTTTAAAGCCCGGTATCCGAGAGAATGAAATTGTCGCCCTGGCAAACAAGCGCCTTTATGAAATGGGCTCGGATCAAGTCGAGGCGATTAACGCGATATCTGGTGATCGTTGCAATCCGCATCCACACAACTTCACCGACCGAATCATCAGGCCCGGTGACCAGGCTTTCTTCGACATCATTCATTCCTTTAACGGATATCGCACCTGTTACTACCGTACCTTCGCCGTCGGTAGTGCGACAGCAAGCCAACATGATGCTTATACAAAGGCGCGTGATTGGATGGACGCCGCCATCAATACAGTGCGTGTCGGTGTGGGTACTGATGAGATTGCAAGGGTGTGGCCAAAGGCCGAAGATTTCGGGTTTACCGATGAGCTAGCAGCCTTTGGATTGCAGTTTGGTCATGGCTTAGGACTTGGCCTCCATGAACGGCCCATAATTTCTCGTCTGAACAGCCTTGAACACCCCATAGAAATCAAAGCAGGGATGGTTTTCGCGCTTGAAACCTACTGTCCTGCATCGGACGGCGTCTCGGCCGCACGCATCGAGGAAGAAGTAGTTGTTACAGACAGCGGAGTGCACATACTTACCAAGTTCCCGGCACAAGAGCTGTTCATCGCGAACGAGTACTAGAGAGACGAATTTTTAAGAAACGACTCTCTTTACTGCTGCTGCAACTGCCTTAACTACGTTGGGATCAAAGACGCTCGGAACGATAAAGGAATTATTCAACTGCTCGGCTGAAACACATCCTGCGATCGCCTCGGCTGTGGCAACCAAGAGTTCGTCTGTGATCTTATGAGCATTTGCATCTAGCAAGCCACGGAAAATTCCGGGGAAGGCAAGAACGTTGTTGATTTGATTCGGTTGGTCGCTACGCCCCGTTGCAACGATGGCCGCGTGCTTTCGAGCAAGGTAGGGGTCAATCTCTGGATCGGGATTTGCCAATGCGAAGACAATCGAGTCTTTAGCCATCGACTCTACATCGGACTCTTTCAAGATGTTGCCCGCACTTACCCCGATGAATATGTCGGCACCAACAATTCCCTCGGACATTTTGCCCACGAAATCATTTGGATTGCAATTGTCAACGAACCATTGTCTCATTGGGTCTTTTGTGACAGTGGAGCTGTTGATTGAACCCTTGGAATCAAAGGCGATGATGTTGGTAGCACCACTGATGGTTAAAAGGCGAGCGATGGCAGTTCCGGCAGCGCCTGCTCCACTGATTACAATCTTGCAGTCGCCGATGTTCTTCTTCACAAGTTTCAAGGCATTAGTGAGGGCTGCAAGCACGCAGATGGCGGTGCCGTGCTGATCGTCATGGAAGACGGGGATATCCAGAAGTTCACGAAGGCGACGCTCGACTTCGAAGCAACGTGGCGCTGAGATATCTTCGAGGTTGATTCCCCCGTATACGGGAGCAATCAACTGAACGGTTCGAACAATTTCATCGACATCTTGAGTATCTAGACAGACTGGCCATGCATCGACATCTGCGAAACGCTTGAATAGCACTGCTTTACCTTCCATAACTGGAAGTGCCGCCTCAGGTCCGATGTTTCCTAGACCAAGGACTGCTGAACCATCGGTGACGACGGCAACCGTGTTGCGCTTGATTGTGAGACGGCGGGCGTCGGTCGGATCATCCACAATTGCTTGGCAGATGCGTGCCACTCCGGGGGTATAGGCGCGCGAAAGGTCGTCGCGAGTCTTAAGCGGCACCCTTGACTGAACTTCTAGTTTGCCGCCGAGGTGCAATAGAAAAGTGCGATCGCTGACCTTTCTCACAGTGAGTCCAGCGTGGGCGCTGATTGCTTTGGTGATTTCCTCTGCATGCTCGGCGTTGATGGTGTCGCATGTTACGTCGACTACTACTTTGTCCAAGAGCGACTCGACGACGTCAAGGGCGGTAATTGTGGCACCTGCTTTTGTAATCGTTGCAGTTGCCTCAGCCACAGGTTGTGCTGAAGGGGCGCCTTCGACACGAATCGTTATTCCATATCCGGGACTAGTTGATGCCATGTTATACAACTCCGTAAAGTCGGTCGCCCGCGTCACCAAGACCCGGCACGATATATCCATTTTCATTTAGTTTTGTATCAAGTGCACCCGTAACAACTGTTATCGGGACTGGACAGTTCTCGAATGATTTCTCCATGAATGCAACGCCTTCAGGTGCAGCGATGATGCAAATAGCGGTGATGTCCGTCGCGCCAAGGTCTATCAGGTAGTTAATCGCAGATACCAGAGTGCCGCCGGTTGCCAGCATGGGATCAAGAACAAAACATTGGCGACCTGAAAGGTCATCCGGCAATCGGTTCGCGTAGGTGCTGGCGACTAAAGTTTTTTCATCTCGTACCATTCCGAGAAATCCAACTTCAGCGGTGGGTACCAATCTCACCATGCCTTCCAACATTCCAAGTCCAGCGCGCAAAATTGGCACAACGACGGGGCGCGGATCGGCCATTTTCTCGCCCTGAGTGGTAACCACCGGCGTCTTAATCGTGACCGTTTTTGTGCGGACTTCTCGAGTTGCCTCGTATGCGAGCAAGGTGACTAGCTCTTCAACGAGGCGGCGGAAGGTTGGGGAATCCGTAGTTTCATCGCGTAATACGGTTAATTTGTGCGAGATAAGTGGGTGATTAGCAACGTGGACTTTCACGCTTCCTACCTTACAGGTCTTTTCTTCTTAAGAAATGAGTGTCACTATGCAACCTGAGGGTCCTTGGAATGGAGGCGGCGATGAGTGAGGAAGTTGATATCGCTGTAGCCGCTTGGCATGAAGAGGGCCGATGGAATCTTGCCAAACTCCCAAATCCGCATGATCTGGCTCACATCATTGATCGATTGAAAAGTCAGAGAACTAATGGAGGAGCCATTGCCCTGATTGCAATCGATGAAGAATTCTTTATCGTGATTAGGGTTCTTGGTGCTCACATCAGTATGTTCCTCAGTGATGTTACTTGCGCGTTCGATTATGAAGTTGCTTCGGATTTCATCGAACTGGCCGACCTTCCTTTTCCTGACGAAGACGATGAGCCTCTACCTGTCGGCCACTTAGATATTTTGGCCGATCTCGGCATTAACCATATGGAACTTTCGGCGCTTTGCGATGATGCTGAGTTGTTTCCCGACGAACAGCTCGACGCCATCGCAACAAGACTGGGCTTCGGCGAAGAGTTCCGCGAATTAATTGATCAGCTCGCAGATTTATGAATTTTGAGGACGCGATGGCCCTTGCCATCAAGGTTGCTCTTGATGCAACCTCAGTAAGTGGAGACGTGCCAGTTGGTGCCGTGATTTTAAATAGCAAAAGCGAAGTGATTGCAACTGGAAGCAATGAACGCGAACTAGATCGAGATCCAAGTGCGCATGCTGAGATTGTTGCTATGCGCAAAGCAGCCAAGAAATCTGGAAGTTGGCGTCTAGAGGACCACACACTTGTTGTCACCCTCGAGCCATGTGCCATGTGTGCCGGGGCGATCGCCCAATCGCGAATTTCGAGAGTGGTCTTTGGAGCCTGGGATGAGAAGGCAGGGGCGGTTGGATCTGTCTGGGATATTTTGAGAGATCCTCGCTCGCTAAACAAGCCAGAAGTGGTTTCTGGAGTTCTAGCCGAGGAGTGTGCTCAGTTGCTTCAGTCATTTTTCCAGGGGCAACGAAAGGCTAATTAGTTACTGTATCCTCGCTCGTGGTGGCGTGTCCGAGCGGCCAAAGGAGCACGCCTCGAAAGCGTGTGTTGGGGAAACTCAACCGTGGGTTCAAATCCCACCGCCACCGCCATATTATGTGAGCCTCTTCCCCGCATTCCGGAGAGGTGCACTATGGAACTTCCTAGAAACAAATCTAAATTCAAAGCCGTGGTCCTAACAGCCGATAAATTCGAGGACATGGAAGTCTTTTTTCCAGTATTTCGATTACTGGAAGAGGGTTGGCAGGTCGATATAGCAGCGCCAACCATGGATGAGATGAGTGGTGAAAATGGCTACGACCTCAAGCCAGATATAACAATTGCTGAAGTCAACCCCGATGATTATCAGTTATTGATCATCCCTGGCGGCTATCCGGACGGCGCACCAGCAACGGTTCGAAAGATAAAGAAGGCCCAAGAAATAACCAAGTCATTCTTTGATAAGAATAAGCCCGTCGCCTCCATTTGCCACGGTCCTTGGACACTTGCGTCGGCAGATCAAGTCAGGGGTCGTCGCTTAACTTCTTATTGGCACGATGGAGTTCCAGAAGACGTCAAGGCCGCTGGTGGAATTTGGGAGGATAAAGACGTCGTTGTCGACGGAAATCTCATAACGTCTCGGTGGCCGATGGATTTGCCAGCATTCATGCGAGAGTTATCGAAGGCGATGAAGGAAGTGGAGAAAAGTTCCTAGATAACAATCTCGTATGAAGGATTAAGAATTGTTAGGGAACCATTAGTTTCCCCAACCATGCCTTCTGCGAGCAATTGTGATCCGACATCTAAACCTGAAATTTCGCGCCGCCCTAGGAATTGCAACGTAACTCCACCTGTCTCATCCCAAACTTCAACTTCAACAATTGGAGCAGCGCCGCGAGGGGCAGTCTTAATTGAAGTCACTCGACCGCTTACGTGAGCTCGGTTTCGCCAAGTGATCATGCCGATCGGTGTGACATTTTCTGCGTAATGACTAACAGGTTCACTGCTAATGAATGAAACGGCGCTCGCAGGTTTGATTTTCATTTGCGGTGTTACCGGGACAACTTTTCTGTCGGCTGAGGGCAGATCAATTTCATGTCCTTCATGGATCGCAAGGTTTTCTCCAGAAATAATCTTGGCCACATCAAATGGAATAATGGTGGCGACTACGCGAGGTAATTGTGAAATCGGACGTGCAATTTCTTCGGCCGTTTGGTCGTGGAGGAGTTTGCCCAGGAATGGTGCATAGGAGCGTCTAGGCAGAATTAATGTCAACTCCACATCTCGAGATGCTGTGGCTCGTATGGCGAAGTCCATCGCCGCATTAGGCAAACGTCGATCGGGGCAATCCACCAATTCGAGCGTGACGTCATCGAGGGCAGGTGCATCAGCCCAAGACTGGCGAATTTCCTCGGCACGTTGATCATCAATAACGAAGTGAACGGCAGATATTGAATGAGGGTTGAGGCTTCTCGCGTATCTGACAGCGCCAACGGTCGCCACGTCCACGCTATCAACCAGGATTGTCACATCGTGGCGACTAATTGAGGTGGCGCGAGATTCCTCTCGACGGAAAATCAACGCGGCTTTCTCTCGTCGGTACTGTCGGTTGAGTCGAAGCAGTGAGAAAACGGCAATCGGTGCAATCGTAATGACGAGCCAGGCGCCTTCGGTGAACTTCACCACTGCAAATACTAGGACGACGATTACCGCCACGCTTCCGGAGAGTGCGTTTATAAACATCTTGAGTTTCCAATTGCCGATGCGATGCGTATAGGCATGTTTGGCCATGCCGAATCCGGCAAGAGTGAAACCAGTGAAAACGCCGAGTGCGTAAAAGGCAACGAGACGATCTACCGCGGCACCCGTGATAATCACCAGGGCAATGGCCGCACTCGTGAGGAAAATAATCCCGTTCGAGAATGAGAGGCGATGTCCACGTTTGGTTAATTGGTGAGGAAGATATCCGTCGGTTGCAACGAAGTTACAAAGAATTGGGAATGCGTTGTATGTGGTGTTCGCGCCAGCGAAAAGAATCAACATGGTCGCGCCTTGAACAAAGACGAACAGAACTCGACCTGTTGTGCCTGAGCCCAAGGCTTCTTTAGCAATTTGGGAAATTACAGTGGGGGTGCCTTTTTCGTATGGCATCGCGTGAATTCGCTGTGCAAACCAAGAGACTCCGATGACCAGCGTTCCCAAAATCGTACTCATGATGACTAATGTGCGACGCGCGTTGTTGGCTTCGGGAACTTTAAATAATGCGACACCATCTGATATTGCTTCAAGCCCTGTCAGGGATGATCCTCCATTGGCAAAGGCCTTGAGCATGATGAAGACAGCGCTAAATGTTAGAAGGCCTTGGGCGTGACCGACTGGGAATGTGCCTGCTACGTTGGTGCTTAGAACCGGAAGATGGCCGGTAGCTGCCTTGATAAGGCCGGTGATGAAGACGATGGCCATTCCACCAATAAAGAGGTAGGTAGGCATCGCAAAGGACTTGCCTGCTTCTTTAACACCACGAAGATTTCCGTACATTATGAGAAGGATGATTCCGACAGTCATGTAGACCTTGCCCGCATGCATCGACGGGAAAGTAGAAATAATTGCCGCGACTCCGGCCGCCGATTGGATTGCAACGGTCACGATGTAATCAAGCATTAACGCAACTGCAGCGATGATTGACATCACTGGACCAAAATTGTCCTTCGTGACGATGTAGGCCCCGCCGGTCTTTGTGTAGACCTCGATCACATTGCGATAACTCAAGGTGATGATTGTCAAAATGCAGATAATCACCACCGTCATCGGCATCATGAGAGCAAAAGATGCCAGTCCAAAGGCAGGCAGGAGCGCAATCAATATCTGCTCACTTCCATACGCTGAAGAAGAAATGCAGTCCGATGAAAGGATCCCGAGCGCAAATTTTTTAGCGAGTCTTTGGTGACCGAGTGTGTGACGATTGAGAGGATTACCCAAGAGGGCGCGTTTTACTTTGTAGGAAATGGGATCCTTGAGATGAGCATGTTCTTGCAGCGCAACTGGTGTCGGTGCATCGTCGGTCCAAGATTTCGACACTCTTTACACTCCCAACGGGCAAACGGTAGGTGATAGGTGGTGCTTATCACTCCGCCATCCTAGATTGCCGCCAAAGCCTTTGTCCGCGCCCTGCCGATTCTGATCGTGGAGGCGGGAATATTTCGGTACGGGTATGCTCATATCATGCGTACACAGTTATTTATTGACGGAAAATGGGTTGATGGCAACGGCACGATGCCGGTTTATGACCCGAGTGATGGATCAATAATTGCCCACGTTGCAACGGCCGGAGAGGTCGAATGTGAAGCAGCACTAGACGCTGCCTATCGGGCATTTCCGATTTGGGCCAAGACAACCCCGCGCTTTCGAAGCGAGATTTTGCGCAAAGCCTTCGAGATCATGGTCGCCGAAAGCGATCAGATCGCGACACTGATTTCCCGAGAAAACGGAAAAGTATTTGCCGACGCAAAAGGTGAAGTTGCATACGCAGCCGAGTTCTTCCGATGGTTTGCCGAAGAGACCGTGAGAGTTCCTGGCGATTTCCGAATGGCCCCAAGTGGGGATAAGAGAATTCTGGTCACACATCAACCGATTGGCGTTTCACTTCTAATTACTCCCTGGAACTTTCCAGCAGGTATGGCCACCCGAAAAATTGGACCCGCATTGGCCGCTGGTTGCACGGTCATTCTCAAACCCGCCGGCGAAACACCACTGACGGCTCTGGCAATCGTCGACATTCTTGAGCGTGCTGGTGTGCCAAAGGGTGTTGTAAATGTCATCATGCCAAAGCCAGTTGGCGAAACAATCAGCAAGATGTTGCATGACCCTCGAGTAAGGAATCTGTCGTTCACTGGCTCAACTGAAGTTGGGCGGGTGCTTCTCCACGAAGCAGCCGACCAAGTTGTTCGTTGCTCGATGGAACTTGGTGGAAATGCACCAGTACTCGTATTCGAAGATGCCGATGTTTCCAAAGCCGTAGAAGGAATCATGATCGCGAAAATGCGCAATGGTGGTTCGGCTTGCACTGCCGCCAACCGTGTTTATGTTCAACGCCCAATTGCCGAGAAATTAACTGCGGAATTGACCAAGGCGATGGCGGCCCTTCACATGGGCTCTCCGCTAGAGGCAGGTATGAATCTTGGCGCCAGCGTTTCACTTAAGGAGCGCGACAAGATTGCAGGATTAGTGGACAAAGCTGTTTCAGATGGCGGAAAGATTACAACTGGCGGCAAAGTGCCAGATGGCGTTGGTGCGTTCTATCCTGCGACAGTTATTACTGTTGAACGGAATAACTCGATCCTTCAACATGAAATCTTTGGTCCAGTCGCACCCGTTGTCATCTTTGACACCGACGAAGAGGGCATCGCCCTTGCAAATGGCAGCGAATTCGGCCTAATAAGTTACGTCTTTTCCGGCGAACTCGGTCGTGCGATTCGCATCGCTGAAGCAATGGAATCTGGAATGGTCGCAATTAACCGCGGCGTTATTTCAGATCCTGCTGCTCCATTTGGTGGAACGAAGCAGAGCGGACTTGGTCGCGAAGGTGGTTTTGCAGGAATTCACGAATTCCTCGAGACAAAATACATTGGCGTCGAGATTTAATTCAGGCAAGGTTCCTTCCGAATTTATCCATAGCAAGGACTATGTCCTTCAATTTCATTCCTAATTTCGTTAGTTGATACTCGGTTTTTGGTGGGACCGTAGGGAAGAGCTCTCTGCGCAGAATTCCATTTTCTTCAAGGTGCTTTAGCCTGGCCGACAGCATCTTTGGGCTTATGCCCTCAAGGGATCTGAGCAATTCGGAATAGCGTTTTTTGCCCGACAACAGATCTCGAATGATGAGCGTTGTCCATTTCCCATCAATGATTTCTGTGGTTTTACGGACGGGGCAATTGGCATCACAAGGCTCGGGAAAAAGATCTGCATCCTTCATCAAGGCTCTCCGATCATGGTTACTAAAAGGTAACTACTATACAAAGGAAAGTATCGTTGCTAACGTGCGTCGAGTCAATAATCGCAAACGCATTGAGAGGGTGAGATGAAATTAAGAATTTTGCTTAGGGCAGTCGGGGTAGCTCAACTCGTATTGGGAGCGGCCTATCTCCTGGCCCCGGGGGCATTTAACTCGTGGATGAAATTGTCGGCTGCGCCGCATGATTCTAATTACGCGCTGGGCATGCTTTCGGCTCGATTTATTGCGTATGGAATTGGGATGTTTGTTGTTGCGGCAAACCCTGTACAAAATAGGTTTTGGATCAACAATATGATTCTGATTCAGCTCATTGATCTGGGAGTTGGTGTTTACTACACATTTGATGGCACTTTGAGGCTTTCTTCTTCGGCTTTCCCAATGTTCAACGCTAGCTTGATTGTGGTTCTGCTGTATTTGTGGAAGCCCAAATTCTCGGAGGCTCTCTAGACGGCTATTAGTCGCTGTGATCGGCGTTGAGCTCACTTGCGATCCTACGATCAGGAATAACCCACATTATTGCGACCGCGATATAGAACATGTATGAGATGAACGGCGCTGCGAGTGCCAGACCAATAGCGATGACGTAAAAGACGAGGGATGTCT
>JANXZF010000029.1 GCA_025355665.1 Actinomycetes bacterium | reverse complement strand
TGAAGTTCAACTTGATGATCTTCAAATCACCGTCCTCGATGAAGCAGACCAGATGGCCGACATGGGCTTTTTACCTGTTGTGAAAGAAATTCGCGATCAAGGGTTGCGCTGAACAAAAGACGTTGGCCATTTGGTCGCGCTTGATCGAGAATTTCTTTCACAACAGGTAAAAAGCCCATGTCGGCCATCTGGTCTGCTTCATCGAGGACAGTGATTTGAAGATCATCGAGTTGGACTTCACCACGATTTAGAAGGTCGATGAGCCGGCCGGGTGTGGCAACAAGAATTGGGCAGGCCTTGCGCATTGCAGTGATCTGCTTTGCATATGGCATACCGCCTGCGATTACAACGGAGTCAAGACGGATCGCCTTGGCAAGGGGAGTGAGAACATCGTTAATTTGCTGTGCTAATTCCCGTGTCGGCGTAAGAATCAAACCGAGCGGTTTGTGAGGCGCTGCTTGCTTGCCGTGAAGATTGGTAAGCATTGCAAGGCCGAACGCGAGAGTTTTTCCAGATCCTGTCTGTCCGCGACCGAGGATGTCATGACCCTTCAGTGCATCAGGAAGGGTTGCAACCTGAATTGGGAAAGGTGAGTTAATTCCTTGGCTTGTTAGGAGTTGCACCAATTCAGGTGCGATACCTAGCTCAGCGAAAGTCTTTGTGGCTGCTTCGTTAGGCGTGTGATGCGAAGCTTCAATACTGGTTTCTTGTTCGACATCTACGATGTAATTATCGTCAGCACCGAAATCTTCGCTGTATTGGCTAGTTGAGAACTTGCGGCCACCTTTGTTTGAATCTGGGCGTGAGGCAAAATTATTGGTTGACCTTGACGGGCTTGGTCGGTTGAAGGCGCTCTTGTGAGCAGATGCAGTTCCGCTGTGAGCACTTCGGGTTGTAGGCGCAGCGGTGCGATTTCCGCCGGGAACGAACTTGGTGCGCTCGCGTGGAACAAAATTGGGTCGGCCATCTCCGCGGGCGGCGTCAGCAATGCGAGCATCGCGACGGGTGGTCGGGCGGGTATCTGGTCGGGCAGAAGTGCGATCATCGCGACGAGCAGGCGTGTACTTAGTCGAACTGGTGGCACGTGGTGAGGTTCGCTCTTCCGTGCGCTCTGGAGTGAATTCGGCACCCTTGCTTGCAGCAAAGCGCTTGGCGCGCTCGATTGATCGGGGTTTGTTCTTTGCGCGCTTGGCCGGCGTGTTTGTAGAGGTGCCGGGTTTGGAAAGCGATGGCTTGCCTGGCTTTACAAAGGTGCTGACCTTCGCGGTAGCGGCAGAGCGATCTACGGACTTGGCCGAAGTTCCCTTGCGGTGAACCTTGGGGGCTTTGCCGGGGGTGGCTGATTTAGAGCGTGGTTGTAATGACATGATTTAGCTATACCAATCGAGACGACAAGCGCGTCTCGGTATAACAGGCCAATTTCTAACGGTATTTCGGTGGAACTAGGGCCTGTCAGGTGGTGATAAGACTCGCAAGTAAGCGCAAATACTGCGCTTTGGGGGAAATTTCATTGATTCGGATGAAGCAACGTGGGCAATCTTACCTTGGATTCAGGATGTGGATTACCAGGGTCGATTTGTCTGCGGACCCTTCTAGAAATGTCGTAAGTGAAATATCGACGCAGGTCCCTTCTTTTTGCCAAGGTCTAAATTTAGGTCTAAATTTAGTGCCAGAAGAAAGGAGGAGAAAATGGATCGGATAATGACTGAATTGACGACAACGATTTCTGAATTCAAGAAGAACCCTAATGCTGCTGTTAAAAAGGCTAAGAAGAAGCCCTTCGCTGTCCTCACTAACAACAAACCAACCTTCTACGTGATGTCGCCGGAACTCTTCGACGAAATCGAAGAGATACTTTGGGAAATGAGGATTGCCCCGCTGATCAAAAAACGACTTGCTAGTAAGGAAATTTCGAGAACCTACACGCTTGAAGAACTTCGAGATATGTAATCGCCATGCACACATTGCGATTTCAGAAGGACGCCGAAGAAGAGTGGTTTGGGCTTGATAAAGGCATTAGGGAAAGGTTTCTCAAGGTCTTGGAGCGTAGGCTGGCCGAACCTCGAGTCCCAAGTGCTGAACTCAGAGCAGATCTTAAGGGTTTGTACAAGATCACATTGCAGAAATCAGGGCATCGATTGGTCTATGAAATCAATAATGACGCCCATACTGTCCTGGTAATAGCCGTTGGAAAGCATGACACGTATCGGATTGCAGCAAAGCGTGCGGACTAAGGGACCGACTTGATGGAGAAGCCAGCAAGGGAAAATTCGGCTTTGAACTACTTGTCGATGTTTACGGATATGTAGGACGCTAAATGAGTTCATGCGGCTAAAATCCAAGAGTGAAAACTCCAGCGGTTCCAGCCATCAACACCGTGGCAAAGAGAATCGTTGGACGGCGAGATTCGGTTCTTGCCAGGAAAAATATCCGCGAATCCCTAGTTTCGGTCGCAGGACTTATCGGCTGCCCAGTGCGCGACGACCACGACGGTCGAGACCTCGGCAAACTTGTTGACGTTGTTGTGCGCCATGGCGAAGAGAATTATCCTGCGGTTTCAGGATTGATCGTGAAGATCGGTGGCAGTACTTCTTTTATCGACGGTGCAAGAATTTCTAAGTTAGCCAAGGATGAGATTCGGCTTTCCTCGACAAAAATAAATTTGAAAGAATATACCCGGCGTCCCGGTGAATCACTTTTGAATGAAGATGTTATAGATCATCAAATTGTCGATGTGGATGGTCTTCGTGTAGTTCGCTCCTCAGATTTGTATTTGGCTCCTTTGGATAAGGAAATTCGCTTGGTCGGAGTGGATGTTTCCTTTGTTTCGTTCTTGCGCCGCGTGTTCCCTGTAACAGTGCGTCGCCGTGCCACTCCCGATCGAGTCGTAGACTGGGCAACTGTCGCATCGCTGACCGATAGCGGTGGACAAGTTCGCACGGCGGGACCTCGCTCTGCACTTGCGCAATTGCGCCCAGCTGACTTGGCCGACTTAATCGAAGACCTAGTTGGACGCGAACAAGGTGCTCTCATCGAACTTCTTGATCCAAGACTTGCTGCGGATGTCCTCGAAGAAATGGAAGACGACGATCTGCAAGGCTTACTTCGCGGACTGCCGGCCGAACGCGCTGCCGAATATTTGTCGCTTATGGAACCAGATGAGAGTGCCGAAGTCTTACGTGATCTTGATGAAGAACACCGTGAGAGCATTCTCGAAGCAATGACGCCAGATGCCGCCAAGACACTTCGCTTGCTTGTGACTTTTGATGAAGCGCTAGCGGGAGGTGTGATGACTACCCACTCGGTTATCTGTCGCGAGGCCGATACCGTTGCTCATGCGCTCTCACTTCTTGTGAAGCACAGAGAACGAGATATTTCAGACGGAGTCGTCGTTGTAGATTCCAAAGGAAGGTTGCTCGACCATATTCAGATGATTGAACTCGTATCTGCAAAACCTGCAGCGGCACTTTCAGATCTCATCGGACCTCCATTTCCAACTGCAGTACATATCGATACTCCGTTGGATGAGGTGATTGAAGAATTCTCCAATAACCGCGGTTCATCAATTATCGTGATTGATTCGTCGAACAAACCGGTTGGGCGGATCATGGCCGATGACTTGGTCGACGCGCTTGTGGCGCGCACCGAGAAGCGCGGATTTGCTCAAGGAAGTGGTGCGCTCGCATGACCGAAAAGAAAGTGGCCACCATTAAGAAGGCCGCCAAGACCGTCAAGATGCCGCCGCTTTCACACCGCAAGATTCGACTTGCCGCACTTCTTGCAGTTATGGGGCCGGGAATCATTGCCGGCCTCTCCGATGACGATCCAGCCGGTATCACCACTTATTCACAACTTGGCGCAAAATACGGCTACCGACTCCTCTGGGTTCTCGTCCTTTCAACTTTTGCATTGATTCTTTTTCAGGACCTTGGCTCGAGAATCGGCGTTGTCACACGTCAAGGGCTCATTGGTTTGGTCCGACAGAAGTACGGCGCTCGTTCGGGAGTATTCAGTGCTTCGTCATTGATTCTCGCCAACATCGGAACGATGACCGCCGAATTCGCGGGTATCGCGGCAGCTGGTCAACTCTTTGGTCTCTCAAGATTCATTTCCGTACCCCTTGCAGGAATGCTCGTAACGTTTCTGGTTTTGCGGGGATCCTTCGGTCGGGTCGAAAAAGTATTCTTCCTACTCTCCGCCGTATTTCTGGCGTACGTGCTTGCTGGGTTTTTGGCGCATCCCGATTGGGGTAAGGCTTTTCACGGCATGGTTGTACCAACGATGCCATTTACAAAGGACGCGATATTTATCGCGACTGCAACCCTTGGTACGACCCTGGCCCCTTGGGGGCTTGCATTCATTCAGTCGTACGCGGTTGATAAGCGCCTAACACGCGACGATCTGAAACTTCTTCGCGTTGATGTATGGACGGGTTCGCTTCTCACCGGTGTTATCGGGTTCTTCGTGGTTATCACCTGCGCCGCCACCCTAAATAAACAAGGCGTCTTCAACATAACTGATGCATCGCAAGCCGCTATCGCATTGAAGCCTTTGGCTGGGACACTTGCTAAGGATCTATTTGCTGTTGGATTAGTTGGTGCCGCCCTCCTTGCGGCATCGATCCTGCCACTTTCAACCGCTTATTCTGTGAGTGATTTAACTGGTCGGCCCGCTGCCCTCGATGATGGTTATGCCGAAGCGCCACTCTTCTACGGAACCTTTGCCGCCATCACGGTCATTGCGGCAATTCTGGTTCTACTTCCCGGTGCGCCACTTATTACGATTCTGCTTTGGACCCAAGTGCTAAACGCAATCTTGTTGCTACCGCTCTTGTGTTACATGTTTGGAATTTCCCGCGACAAGCGGTTAATGGGTGAGTACCGAGCGGGGAAGCGAATGCAGAGTGTCTACCTTTTAATTATCGGACTTATCTCCGTCTGCATCGGGTGCATGATCTGGTTTTCTTTTCACTGATTCATCGGCCTCTCTCGCGAGCGCTTCGAAATCTGGTCTAGGAATCTTCGGAACATCTCCACGCATTAACCTTCGCCACAAATAAATGGCGAGCCCGCCGAAAAATGGCCATTCGAATGTGTAGACCCAGGCGCGCCAGACTCCATGCTGGGCTCTACCGAATTCAAACCACCCCGCCCACAGACAGAATGGAACTGCAAGCAACAAGAAGATCGTGAGCCATCTCTTCTGCTTGTCAGTTACTTCCCTAGTGCCTGCAGATTCTTCATGAATCCACGCGGGTTCGTCTGTCTCGAAGTCCTTCATATCTCGTTCGCAATCTCTTGGTCTATGCGTTCAGAGGCAAGTTCCTCGCTCTTGATCCAGTGGTAGACCGCAAAGGCCATCCAGATCGTGTCGACGATCATTCCTCCAGACCACATTATTGATCCTCCGCGCCTTTGGTCGTTCAAAGTGAACATCTGGTCGTAGACGGAATGAGGCGCGATGTAGATGAAGAAACCGGTCAGGGTTTCAGGAACCATCATGAGGAAAAGGGAGATAACCGACATCGCAGGGGAGATTACGCGCCCGAGGAGATTTCGATCCAGCAGGTTGAAATAAAAGAGGTATGAGACCACCACGTACACCGGCACTTCCACGTAGGAGTGAACCCATGGATGATTCATGATGAACTGATGTGGCCCGGGTAGGTGGACTCCGACCATGACGGCCGCGTATACGACCCAGCTCAATACTGGGCTGGTCATTGTTTTGAAAACTGCGTTTCTGGGATGGAAGGCGGTTGGTGTTCCGAGTACCAGGAGCGGTCCCGAGATCATCATGAGTGTGACGTGTTGGACCATGTGACACCAGAAAAGCGTGGCCGAATGAGCGCCAATAGGCGTGCAAACCGCGAAGGCGATGGTGGCCAGACCTGATAAGAAGAACCGCCGCTGCCTCCGGGTGGTGGCAGCACCTGCCTTCAGTGACGATCTCAAGTAAAAAAATTCGATGAGCAAAAGCGCGATGGAAATCTGCGGGGCAACCTGCCACGTGGTCCAGAATCCGGGTCCGCTCTCTATGTTCATCTTCGCCGCCGAGGGTAGCCCCGTTGCGACTTTGGGCATAGAGCCACATGCCCGTCGCATGAGAAACAGCACAGAAATTGCTTGGAAATCGAATCAAAAGCCCTTACCCTCATGCCATTGGGCTTGTGACTGGACTCACATGTTCTCGTCTGTGAGTCGACTGGGGGGTAAGAATGAACAAACGTTTGCTGGCGGCTTTAGGAACGGTGATTCTCGGGGCGGCAGTGATCGCCGGGATTGGCACCTATGTCGCGTCCGCAAAAAATGATTCGCGCGTTCTTGTTGCAACTCCCGCTGGAACGGTGAACACGCCTCAAGGAAATCTCCCTCATTACACATTAGAGATGTCGGCATATCCCGACAGCATGGCTGGAAGCCATGGGTCAAATGGCGGGCCACATCCGAATTGGGTTACATACGGTTCGTATACGAATTTTCAAGTGCCGGCTCATTCACTCATTACGATCACGATTAAGCAATATGACAGTGGCTCCCGTATCACAAACGATTTTTTTGCCTCGGTTCACGGCACAATCGACGGCACAGCAAATATTAATGGGAAAGCCGTGACAAGCGTAGATCCACTTGCTGTCGGCCACACATTCACTTTGCACGGACTATCTGATGCGAAATCCCAACTGTTTGTAAGTGTTCCTCTTCCGTCGGTTCCGGATTCGCTGATGCCTAGTTCGGGATATACGAAGACTCCGAACACAATTACGTTCTCCTTTATAACTGGCGATGCTGGCAAGTATGTTTGGAATTGTGAATATCCATGTGGTGACGGAACCGTTGCAAGGTTCGGCGGACCGATGTCAACGCAAGGGTATATGTCCGGCAACTTCACTGTAGTAAACGCGTAAGGGGAGATGAATGTCTGATTTAGAAACTCAGAAGCGTCCTTCAGTGTTCGAACGAAAAGATGTAAAGCAAACTGTCTATCTATGGGTTATCTTCACTGCGATTATCGGTTATGTGGCCGCAACAGTGCAGGCCCGATCGATGGGCGCCGCGGCATCTGAAACGATGTCGACGACTATCCATATGATTCGAGTCTTTACTTGGGTTGTTGCTCCAGTTGCTGGTCTAATCGCTGCGATGGCCGCGACGACACTGATTTCCAAAATGCATTTCGGAGATACGCCTCCAGATGAAGCCGACCACCAAATTCGCAACAGTCCACGAGCCACTTCAACTTGGCTCATAGTCTCCTCTCTCCTGTGTCTATTTGCCGTTGTCTGGGGAACGATTGTTCTCCAAAGAGATAATGCTGCAGTTCTGGATCTAGCTGCAATGAATGTGAATGTCACGGGTCAGCAATGGGTCTGGAACTTTGACTACGTTGATAACGGAACTGTTCGTAGCGCCGATCTCTATCTGCCAGTGAACAAGCCCGTTGTTTTTCACGTGACCAGCAAAGATGTAATTCACTCATTCTGGATTGTGCAGATGGGGATAAAGATCGACGCAAACCCTGGCTACGTAACTGAAACGTCGGTGACTCCAAACAAGATTGGAATCTATGACATACGCTGCGCCGAACTTTGCGGGCTTTATCACGCGTTCATGCAGACGAAAGTTCACGTCGTAAGCCAGGCCGATTATGCGGCGTGGATTAAGAGCCAAGGAGGTCATGCCTGATGACAACGATGATGGATCGTCCCGCTTCGGCTCCCGGACACTCTGCACCGAAGAAAGCTCTCATTGAACGACTCAATATTTTTACCGCCTTTGGGCTTGGCATCATTGGCGCAATTGTTTTCTGGTACATAGCCAAAGCGATTCTGCCTGCAAATACGGCTGGGTCCTACATCAAGTCGAATCGTGACCAGTGGGTGTTGCTCGCGATGATCGGTTGGTTGATTGGCTTCATGACTGGTATTGGCGCTTTCATAGGGCCATTTCGTTGGCTACTGGGCAAAGACTTAAGCCACGAAGAAAATCTTTTCTATGCAGGGAAAGATCTAGGCGTCAAGCGGTATTTCCGATACACCACAGATCACAAGGTTGTCGGCATTCAATATCTGGTGACGACTATGGTCGTATTTTTTGTCGGCGGCGTTCTGGCGATGTTGATCCGCACGAATTTGGGTCATGCCGGAGGAGGATGGCTCCAACCTCAGACGTATAACGCGATAGTTGGAATGCACGGAATAATCATGATTGTTGCAACGATCATCATGGTCACAGGACCGTTTGGAAACTTCATCATGCCGATCATGATCGGTGCTCGCGATATGGCATTTCCTCGACTGAACGCATTGAGTTTGTGGCTGATCATCGCCGCAATTCCTTGCATTCTTTCTTCGATCTTCCTTGGTGGAATTCCTACTGGTTGGGTTGCTTACAACCCGCTCGCATCGCAGGGCCCTCCGGGCCAAGACGGCTACATCATGTTCATCTGCATCTTCGCTCTCTCAACAATGGTTGCGGGCGCGAACATCACGACGACCGTTATTAAGATGCGCGCAAAGGGAATGACCTGGAATCGCACCCCAATTTTTATCTATGGTGTTGTTGCATCTGTGGCTTTGGCATTGCCGGCGTTTCCATTCTTCTTCCTGTCGCAAGTTCTCTCGGCGATGGATCGCGCTACGGGTTCTACGTTCTATGACGTGCGTGGGGGTGGAAGCGGTTGGCTTTATGAAAACCTTTTCTGGATCATGGGCCACCCCGAGGTGTACGTAATCCTCATTCCGGCTGTTGCGGCCTTGATGGAAATGGCTCCGGTCTTCACGCGCCGACCACTATTTAGTTTCAACATGGCCATCATGGGCATCGCGGGCATTTCTGGTCTGAGCGTTCTTGTCTGGGCGCACCACATGTACACCACTGGTTGGGCTCCACTTCTCAACGGTCCATTCATGTTGACCACTGAGTTGATCTCCATACCGACCGGTCTGCTTTTCCTCGTTCTCATCGGCACTCTCTGGCGTGGTCGACTCTGGATGACTATGCCGACGGCCTCCATCTATGCCCTTCTCTGGAATTTCATGATTGGCGGGGTTACAGGTATTTATCTTTCGGATGTGCCAATCGATGGCGCCCTTCATGGATCGATGTTCGTGACAGCGCACTTCCATTACACATTGATGGGTGCGGGCCTTACCGGGGCGGTTGCATCGTTGGTCTACTGGTTCCCGAAGATGACAGGTCGAATGTTTGACAAGACCTTGAGTTGGATTGGATTCTGGTTTGTCCAGATCGGATTCAATATCGCCTTCATCGGCATGTTCCTCGTTGGTCTTGCTGGACAGCCTCGTCGCGTCGGTTCCTACGCGGCCCTGTTCGATCAAGGAAATATGATCACAACGGGCGGGGCATATTTGATTATGGCCGGCATGTTGGTCTTCCTCTATGGAGTCATCTCGTCGTGGACGCACGGTGCTAAAGCACCAATGAATCCGTGGTTTGCGAAGACTCTCGAGTGGACAGTACCCAACCCCGTACCGCTAGAAAATTTTGATGTCCTTCCTGTTGTTACATCGGATGCTTATGGGTATGGAAAGGCGCAGTCATGAGCGTTGAAACTCACGGACATGTAAATCCGCATCACGAACATCCAGATGTAGTCGGCTCACGAAATCGACTTGGATTGATCTTGCTCCTTGTAGCTGACATCGCATTTGCTCTTGGAGTTATCTTCGTTTACTTCTACTTAAAGGGTCAGAATGTCAACGACATGTGGCTGCCGAAGGCTAGCGATACTCAGGATGCCACTGTTCCCGTTTCCAGCATGGGCGCTTGGTATGTCACCTTCATCGCCGCGATCGGGTTGCTCTTTCATCAGTACGCGTTAGCTGGCGTGAAGCTAAAGAATCAAACGCAGTTGGTGCTGGGTTCTGGACTGGCATTTCTTGCAAGTCTTGTTGCCCTGATTTATCAGGGCATATTGATGAACAACGCTTCCTTCACGATCACGATGGGCGCCTATGCCTCGTGCTACTACCTCATCGCTGGCTTGAACGTAGTTCACCTATTTTTGACTTCGTTCATCTCACTTGGAAACTGGAACCGTTCGCGACTCGGCTTGTACGTGTCGGATCACTGGCACGTGCGCATTGTGAGTGTCTGGTGGACATGGATGACCATCTCATCCCTTCTTGGAGCTTTCGCCCTTTCATTCACCTAGTCATTCACCTAGCAGTCCACTAATTAGAGGCGAGCCTGAATTAGGGATCGCTATGGTTGCGGAGTGAAGGAAAGAACCTGGCTTCTTCCGTACATGGCATTGGGCACGGTTTGGGGCTGTTCGTTCATATTCATTAAGTTAGGTTTGGAGTTCCTGACCCCAGTCGGCGTCGCATTTGGTCGAACATTTTTGGGCGCACTCGCACTTCTGATTATTTCGTTTATCAAGAAAGTTAATTTGCCGATGGGTCGCGTGCTGTGGGCGCACCTTTGGGTGGTCTCCATGTTGCTAAACGTCGTACCAGGCGTCCTGTTCGGAATCGCCGAAACCAAGGTCACATCTATTCTTGCTGGAATTATTAATGCGGTCACCCCACTCATGACTCTTCTGGTCATGATGACGCTCTTTCGTGAAGACAAACCCAAGAGCTATCAAATCATCGGTTTGCTTATCGGGTTTGGCGGAGTGTTAACGGTACTTGGTGTCTGGCATGGGCTTGGTTCCAACCCAATCGGGGCAATACTCGCTCTGCTGGCGGCCGTCACGTGTTATGGAATCTCTTTTCCGTATTCACGCAAATACGTTCTTCCTCACAAATTGCGACCAGAAGCGCTTGCAACCACTCAAGTCTCACTCGCCGCGATAACTCTGTTGCCATTCTTTCTATTCAATGGAATCGCCAAGGACCAATATCGAGTAGGCCCGCTTGCGGCCATGCTTGCCCTGGGAGTCCTTGGCACGGGGTATGCCTACATTTGGAATTTTCAAATATTGGCAGCGGCAGGGAGTGCAATCGCAAGTTCAGTCACATATGTGACTCCAGTTGTGGCGGTGATAGTTGGTGTGTTGTTCTTGAGTGAACCTGTTAGTTGGAATGAGCCATTCGGTGGCGCGATTGTTCTGCTTGGCGCCGCAATAAGCCAAGGCAGAATTAAACTTAATCGAGCTTAAACGCCCCACGAATTGGGCCTAATTCGATACCTGCTTTTGCGTGATCCGAATCTTCTCCGCGCATAAGTTGCTCCTCGTGCGCCCTGTCGTGCCAACGTTCTTCAATATGGCCAAAGCGCCATAGGGCAAGGGCGATGATCCAAACGCAAGCGAATAATCCGACGATGATGTATCCGGCGGAGTTCAGATTGAAGGAGGCTGCGTAATTCCAGAATCCACCTGTGAGGTTGAGTTGCTTGGCGATTACCTGACTTACTTCAAGCCCGCCGACGAACAACGCGACCGATACTGAGAGTCCAGTAATGACAATGTTGTAGTAAACCTTTCGCACTGGCTTTGAAAAAGCCCAACCGTAGGCGAAGTTCATGAACGAGCCATCAATTGTGTCAAGAAGGCTCATACCTGCAGCAAAGAAAAATGGAAGAGAGAGAATTGCCCACCATGGAAGGCCAGCAATAACGGATGAACCTGCAAGTACCAAGAGACCAATTTCGGTTGCGGTATCGAATCCAAGGCCAAAGAGAATTCCGAGCGGATACATTTTCCAACTGGCATCGATGCGACGGGCGATTGGCCCAAAGAATCGCATAAGGAAACCGCGTGAGTTAAGGTGCTTTTCGAGTTCTTCTTCGTTGTACATTCCCCTGCGCATATCAATAAAGACGCGCACGATGGACACGAGGATGATCAAATTCAGGATTGCGATTAGCATCAAGAAAGCACCACTTACGCTCGTGCCAATAAGCCCCGTGTAATGGTGCAGAGAAGAATTGGCGTCTTTGAGTTGGACGCCCAGGGCCTTGATTCCAAAGTTAAGCAAGATGGCCAAGGTGGCGACCACCGAGGAGTGACCTAGAGAGAAGAAGAACCCGACTGCGAGGGGGCGCTTACCTTCGCTCATTAATTTTCGGGTGGTGTTGTCGATTGCCGAAATGTGGTCGGCATCAAATGCATGCCGCATACCCAATGTGTAGGCCAGTGCGGCAGTTCCCCATCCAAAAAGGGTGCCATCTGAAAGTTTGTAATGCCCGCTCGTAGCGGCCAGCATCAAAAGTGCCCCGGCGACGTGGAGAAGCGCGATAAACCCGAACATCGCATAAAGTCGGCGCCACTCATCAGGAGATAGTCGCTGGCGCAGGGGAGTGCCCTGTTTCGCACTGATAAGGATATTCATCGGCCCTCCCTTCCTAGATGCGAACCGTTTGCATGTAGAGCCTAGGTGCTACCACTTGGGCCTGTCCAACCACATATCTCTCAATGCTAGATATTTGCTGAGATTTCTCTGAATTGACTGTAACGCAAGGGGGTGCGGTGGCGTTCTTCAATCGAAGGATTGGACCTTTTTAGGATGCGGAGGACGGATGTTTCGCAAGTACTGGAAACTGTGGATCATTTTATTACTTGTCTTGGCACTAGATGTTTGGCCCAGGGTCGCTGTCCATTCGATGAGCATTGGCGCTAATTGCTGGGCGAACTCTCAGGTCTTTTGTCGGCTATGAATTTGGTACGTGTTAACTTCATCCCTACTCTTATGCATCCCCAAATTTTGTCACCAGTTTTTTCTAATTCGCATGGGAGTTTGATGTCTCGCAGGGCCAGCGTCGCCAGAACTTTTGGCCTCTTCGCAGTGTTGTCCACACTCTTGTTGGTAGGGCTCCCCTCTTCCTCGGCCCTGATGAAATCTCCCGCAGGATGCGGTTGGGATAGCGCGAATGGTTGGGTGCAACGGGAGAATGTAAAATCAGGGGATGCAAAATGGAGTAGCGGTGTACCAATTCAATACGCCGGAGATTTTGCCGGTAAAGCGCTAAAAAAGAGGGTCGGTGGTCCATTTGCTGCCTGGTTATCCACGCCCGTCGTAGCAACAGGACCAGAGGGATGGTTTTCTGCACCCAGCGCAACATGCGATCAGAATATTGCGTTGCATATTTCGGGCAACGGTTCACCCGTGAATATAAGAGTATTCCGAATGGGGTATTACGGCGGTGCAGGTGCGCGACTGATTGAAGAAACTACGACCGCTCCAATATCGCATTATTCGGCGACTTCGACGACAAGACCGCCGGAATCGATGGTTACTGCGGAATGGCCGATTGCTTGGTTCTTCACGGTAAATCAAAAGACATTGCCCGGTCAGTACTTGATTCGCCTAGAGGATAAAAATGGATATTCGAACTTTGTTCCGATCATGGTTACAAACCCAGAAGCTAAAAGCCCCGTCACTTTTATTTCATCGGTGCTGACATGGCAGGCGTACAACGAGTGGGGTGGGTACTCACTTTACAAAGGCCCCAATCGCACCCGTGGATCTCGAGGGATGGTTGTTTCGCTCGATCGCCCATACGACGGTGATGGTGCCGGACAATTTCGTTACATGGAATTTCCAATAGTTCGACTCGCTGAAAAACTCGGCATCGACTTGAACTACATGACCGATTTCGAATTGAATAAGAATCCCTCATCTCTTGAAAACACGAAATCAATTGTCTTTGGTGGGCACAGCGAATACTGGACGACTCCAATGCGCGATGCAGTGGATGCTGCAGTAGCACGTGGAGTAAATATGGTTTCTTTTGGTGGAAATGCTGGATACAACCGTCCGCGTCTCCAAGCCGATGGTCGCCAACTTGTGATGTGGCGCGGAATGAAGTCAGATCCAAACCGAAAGAATCCAATTCTTGCGACAACTCGATGGCGTTCCTCTCCCATCGGAAGGCCAGAATCAATGCTTTTTGGGGCGCAATATGTTGGCCTAGGCGTTAACGGCGATTACACGGTGGCCCATCCGCTTCGTTGGCCGTTTTCTGTAATGAAGCACCCAGTTCGCTTAAAGGGAGTTGTTGGTCGCGAGGTAGATTCACCTTTGTATGCCGCTGGGCCAGGGGTGGAAGACCTTGCGTGGTCTGAGATCAAGTTGGCGGGCAAACCAATAACTGCGATGGCCACTTACTACACCAATGCAAAGAATGCCGGAGTCATTGATATCGCCACTAATGGCTGGGCATGCGCGATTGACGACGTTTGTCCTTGGTATGCAAGCCATTCGTCCGAGACACAAACTGATGTTTCCCTTGTAACTGAGGAAATTCTGAAAGGTCTCACTAAGGGTCCGTTGGGCCTTTGGCGCCCGGCAGTAATTGACATTCCGAAACGAGAAAAGGCGATGCCCCTCTAGTATGTTCGCCGCTCCTCAATGCAAGGGGTAGCACTCGCGCGGTGCAAACTTTCTAACAGCAGTGCAGCGGTTATTAATGACTGTATAGACGCTAGATTTGGTGAAGGTAAGACTCACATTGGAGTTTTCATGCAACGCCCGACCATGATTTTTCGAGCAACCACTATTTTCCTCCTTGGTTTACCTCTGATATTCCTTCCCGGTGCCTTCGCCACCTCTAAGTCCTCTGTCGCGAACTCGTGCGGATGGGATACAACTCCTGGATGGGTTGCGCGCGAGAACGCAAGAGTTGGGAATTCTAATTGGGCTAGCGGCATACCGCCTGAGTACAGTGGCGATTACATGGCGAAAGAAACCGGCGTCACTCCGGCATGGGGGACGGGTCCGAATAAAGCTGTAGCAGGGTGGTTTGATGCACCTAGTGGTACATGTGGCGATCAAATTGGATTACACATTTCGGGCAATGGTCGTCCGGTAAGAATCAAGGTCTACCGCTTAGGCTATTACGGAGGAGCGGGTGCTCGACTCATAACATCGACGAACATTGCGGCAGTCAAAACAGGATCTCGCGCAATCGTTACAAAAACGCCTACCTCAACGGTCTCAACGAGCTGGCCGGTCTCGTGGATATTGCAAATCAACAAAGCGACGATACCGGGGGAATATCTTTTAAGGCTTGATGATGGCGGACCCGATTCGTCGTTTGTTCCGTTGACGGTGGTAGATCCACACATCAAGAGTGCAATCACATTTGTTTCATCGGTCCTCACGTGGCAGGGATATAACCAGTGGGGCGGATACTCCCTTTATAAGGGCCCAAATATGCAACGTGGAACTCGCGCAACTATCGTTTCCTTCAATCGCCCTTACGATGGTGATGGCTCGGGGCAGTTGCGTTACATGGAATATCCGATCCTTAAAATTGCAGAGCGCCTTGGTTTGGACATGAATTACATAACTGATTTCGAACTAGATCAGAATATTGCTTCACTGCAGTACACCAAGTCGCTTCTTTTTGGAGGCCATAGCGAGTATTGGACCGCCAATATGCGCGCGGCCGTAGAAAGCACAATCGCTCGCGGGGTTAACTTGGTCTCTCTTGGAGGCAATTCCGCTTATGCCCACCCGAGGTTGCAAGCAAACGATCGACAGCTCGTCATGTGGCGTGCTTCTTTGGCGGATCCGAATCGAAAAGACCCATTATTGGCGACGACAAGCTGGCGAGCAGCTCCAATTTCGCAACCTGAATCTATGATTCTAGGCTCACAGTACGTCGGCCTTGGAGTCAGCGCGGATTACAAGATTCCTCACCCTAATCGTTGGCCATTCACGACTATGACACATCCAGCGGTTCTTCAAAGCATCGTCGGGCGTGAGGTAGATTCGCCCCTGTATTCGATAGGACCGGCGGTCGAAGTTCTGGCAAGTTCTGCCATCAAATTCAATGGAAAGGCCGTGACGATTATGGCGACCTATTACACGAATTCGAAGAACGCAGGCGTGATTGATATTTCGACTAACGGTTGGTCATGCGCAATTGATGACATTTGCCCATGGCACCCACAGATATCGAAAGACACCAAGAATGACGCCCGACTCATCACCGAACAGATTCTAAAAGGCAGCGCTAAGGGACCGTTAGGCACATGGCGACCTGCGATCCTCGACGTGCAGGCACGGACAAAGACCTCCGTACTTCAAAAGATTTAGGATCCGCATGTCGCTAACAGGTTTACCGCTTTTCATTTTTTTGATTTTGATTTGTATTGTCGCAAATGCCCTTCTGATTCTTTACTGGAACAAATTCCGAGGTAAAAAGATTGTTAAGAGTTCCCAGCGCTTTAGCGTCCTAGTGGTTGCGCAGCTGCTTGTCGTTGCAACATTTTTCGTTGGCATAAATCGATCAATGGTCTTCTTCGCCAGTTGGAATGACCTTTTTGGAAATTACAATGCTTTCAAATCTCCAATCACTCAAATTCAAGCAGAGGCTAAAGTCTCGCCCCTGGATACATACGTCCGGAACACACGACTCACCCCTGGCTTTCGAAGCCAAGGTGGTCAATTTTCCTTCGTTCTTAAAGGATCAAAAAGCGGCGTAACCGCACCGGTCTATGTTTATTTGCCGCCCACCTACGGCGCAGACCCGACAAAGAAATGGCCAGTCTTAGTTCTTCTACCTGGTTATCCCGGCGTTCCAACTACTTGGTTCCATGCAATGGGCTTGGTGCAGATTCTGCGTCACGAAATATCAACGGGTTATGCGCACGATTTTCTTATCGTGCTTCCGACAATGAGCATTCCGCCCAAACGTGACACTGAATGCACCGATATCCCTGGGGGTCCACTGGTAAACACGTGGCTGGGTGTTGATGTTCCGAATGCGGTCATTGCCGGACTTTCGGTTAGCGCCGATCGTAAAGATTGGGCCATTGTTGGCTATTCCACGGGTGGATTTTGTGCCGCAAAGGTCATGCTCAGCCACAGTTCGCAATTCAGTGTGGCCGTTCCTATAGCGGGCTACTTTTATCCAACCCAGACCCATCTCTTCGGCGGCTCGACCTCGCTAAGGGATGCGAATTCGCCCTTGCTTCTTGCAAAATCCCTGCAACTTCCTTCGCACATGCTTTTAGTGGGGACCAGCCAAGATCCAGGAGTCATGAATGCGATCGCCTCCATGGAGAAGATCAATAACCCCAATCTTGTTATGGACCAACTGGTCGATCAGCATGGCGGTCACAGCACGAAGGTGTGGAAGAGCCAACTGCCCAGAATTCTGGATTGGCTCTCGACCCAAATTCCGTAGGTTTTTCTCGGTAAATTCTCAGGTGCCACGTCCGTTTTCACACGGAATTTTCAAACGTTTTTGTCATCATTCGTTCTCCATTTGAAATGCAGACCAAATCAATTCACACAAGGAGTTCTAGTGAAAAAAGTTCTAGTTAGCGTCATCGTTGTAGGCGGAATGGTTTTAGGCGGTACGGCAGCTGCAAGCGCAGCCACAAAGGCACCAAGCATCACCAAGCCCACCACTGCGGCCGACGGAAGCGCAACTCACGAGATGAGTGAGACTGCCACCAAGCAGGTCTTCGAAGCCAAGGCTAAGACGACTCACAAGACAACCACCAAGAAGACTTCAAAGAAGAAGAGTGCAATCGGAACAAAGAAGAAGTAATTCAGTGATTGGAGAAAGCCACTTCTCTCATCCGAGAGAGGTGGCTTTTTTCGTCTCCGTCTTCCTCGAACCGATAAATGCTTCAGCCCGCATTGTTGCTAATCCGATTTTCGGCAGATCACCGTTCTTGCGGAACATGATGTAGCGAGGCACCCATTCGGGACGGAACTTGGAATTGAAGCGGAACAAGGATTCCATCTGTAGCCATCGTGAGAAGAAGAGCAAAATACTTCGCCAAGAACGTATGACTGGGCCGGCACCAAGTTGGGCACCTCGTTCAAAGACTGATCGGAAGGCAGCAAAGTTCAGTGAGATGCGGGTGATGTCATGTTCGCGCGCGTATCTAATGGTGGCATCGATCATCAACTCATTCACGCCTGAGTCGGCTTGCGGAGAACGTCGCATGAGGTCCAGAGAAAGTCCTTTCTCTCCCCAAGGTACGTACTGCAAAAGTGCCATTACTTGGCCTTCTTTTCGCGCAGCCACGATCAGCAGATCAGGCTCATCATCATCAGCAATGCGGCCAAGGCCCATCATGAATCCGCGCTCGGTGGCTGTCCCTCGCCATTTTTTGGAGTCATCCGTCAATAATTGACGCATTTCTATGGTCATCTCGGAGGTTCGGAATATCTCGGTCGTGTAATTCTGTTTGAGAATGCGGCGAACAGATTGTCGTACGTTTCGATAGCGTGGATTGTCAGGATCGTATTCGTCGACGTGAACTACAGCTTCGTCTCCAATTTCTAAAGCAGTCATATCTGCTTCGCGAACCCATATTTCTCCTGCTTCTTCGCTGCATCCAACCGCCCCAGGTGTCCATCCGTTGCGCAATGCGAGATCAAGAAATGCATGCATTGCTTGTGGCCAGGCATCAGGGTTTCCAATGGGATCGCCACTTACTAATGCGCAACCAGCAACTACGCGATATGTAATGGCTGCCTTTCGAGTATTAGACCAGACGACGCTCTTGTCTTCACGGAGAGCAAAATAACCAACTGAATCGCGATCGCCGAATTCTGCAAGCAAACCTCGAATCCCTGCTTCATCCTCTGCACTCATCTGGGGCTTCGGCGGACTCGGCTGAAGGAGGGTAAGTATTGGAGCCATGACGGTGAGGAGACCAAGACCGGCCATCGAGTAGTTGAAAATGTCTTGTTCGCGGTGGCTGATGAAACGGACAGGCCCGGCAATTCCCACGAGACCATGGACCACAGTGAGCAGCATTCTCGGCAAAGTCACTTCGCCACCGAAGAGCCGATCTGGCGCGACGATGAGAGCAATACCGATAGCGAAACTCAGGAGCAGTAGTTGGCCAAAAACTATTAGTGCTCGAGTGACGATGCGTCTTATTGGTTTGGCGTAAAACTCTTCTCGGATGAGGAAGAGCGCGATAAATAGAATGAGTGAAGCCAAACCTTGGACGAGATCTAAACCTTTGATAAACGACAAGACGACGCTTACAAATAGAAGCAGTTGTGTGAGCAAATATGCGACGTGGTTGCGACGGGCCAGGGCGAATGAAAGAACTATGAGTAAAACCCCGACGATGATTCCCGCAGCTGTCGCGAGATCCAGAACGCCTTTGGGGAAGGTCGATTTGAACAGGCGTAGATTCCTGTGAAATGACCGCGAAGAACTCGAAGCCAGCCCTATAGCCCCTATAAGAAGGAGGATCCTCGCGGCCAAAACAACCTTCCATCGCGAGCCTTCAAGCTTCTTCATGGTAGTTATCGCCCCCCTTTAGGTTCTCGAGTATAGAGTTTAGTAATGAGGAGGCTGATATGAGCGAGGACGACGAGGCAGGTCAAGACGAACTCATAACGGAGGAAATGCTCTGGGATCGGATCCCCGAAGTCGAGGGAGCCGAGCGGGCCAGTACGTACTACGAACTCAGCGCCAGAATCTACGCTCGGGGTCAGTATGACGAGGCCCTTGCACTGGCTGAAACAGCTTGCGATATTTACTCAGACCTTGGAAGTAGTGCTTCGAGCGAAGGTCTCGCGCAGGCTTACTCGGCCATTGGATACAACCTCAACCAGCTAAAACGGATGGACGAGGCCGCCACAGCGATGAGCAAGGCGGTAGATATTTTACGAAAAAATAAATCTCCCATCGCCCTCGAACTCGCCTGCACTCTGGGTGAGTGGTGGTACTCATCAAAAAATTACCAAAAAGTCATCGACACCATGCAGGAGTGCGCTCAGGAGCATCTCCTCGATGGAAATGAAGTCGGCGCCGCCAACGATCTTCACCTTATTGGATGTGCTCACCGCGAACTGGGTGACTTCTCGGCTGCAATCGGAAGTTTCGTGGAAGCCCGCGCTCTATTTAAGAAAAATCGAGAAGTAATTCACGTCGCCCGTTGCGATCAAAAGATAGCCGCGAGTTATGTTTCGTTAGGTAACGGCGAAATAGCGTTGGAGACTGCGCGGAAGGCAATCGATGTTTTTGAAACCGCACACGACCACCGTCGCGAAACATTCGCTCTCTTCGAATATGGCAAAGCGCAAATATTGATGGGCCGCCTCGATGATGGGTTGAGCACTTTTGACCAAGTCATTCAGAGCGCCACCGACGAAGATCCAAAAGATTTCGAGCTCATTGTTGACGTTGAAACACGAATGGCGTCGGTGATCAGATCTCAGGGAAGAATTGAAGAGGCGGACGAAATTTTACGCAGGTTGGCGTCGGTGTCTGAGGTTCTCAACGATCAAGGCGAAGGCGCCTAAAAGAGCACCAATCGCTGCGATGATTAGTGGCAATTCATGTGTGCCGTTGCTCCACATAATGCCGCCCCAAATACCTGCACCTAATACGGCAAAATTCATTGATGCTTGATAAATCCCTTGTGCTTTGCCACGCTCGTTCTTATTCGACAAACCGGCAATCCACGCTTTCCCGACCCCGTCGGTAAGAGCGGGGAAGATGCCATAGAACGCAAGAGCACATGCTGCGATTACGTGGCTTTGGGTGTAACCGAGAGTGAAGTAGGCCACGGCAAAGGCGACCAACCCGATCGTGTAAATAACATGAGGCGAGAAGCGGTCGGCAAGATATCCGGCCGGAAATGCGAAGAGAACTGTTACTGCACTAAAAAGTACATATGCAAGGACAACTCCGCGAGTGCTAAATCCAATGTCATGCAGACGCAGGAGAAGAAGCGCGTCTGGAATATTCGTAAGTTGGATAAGAACCAGAATCGAAATGGCGCGTTTCAATGGCGCGGGGAGTCGTCCCGCTGCGGGCCTGGATGATTCGATCTTTATTTCTGCTCGAGTTTTGTCTTTCACAAAGAATGTGAAAGCGGCCGAAATAGCGGCTGGAATGAGCGCCCACATCGCAACTTTTCGGACGTCTCCGTTAAGCAACGAAAGCCCACCTAGTGCAAGCAGTGGGCCAATTACCGCTCCCAAGTTGTCTCCTGCGCGATGGAATCCAAATGCTTTGCCCAAGTGTTCTTGTGGAACCGAATCATGGATTAACGCATCGCGGGGAGTGCTGCGAAGGCCTTTGCCTATCCGATCAACGACCCGACCGAAGAAGAAAAGGGGCCAGGCGGTAGCAGTGACTACAAATACTTTGCCAATTCCCGCCACTGAATATCCGGCAACAACAAAAGGCTTTCGGCCGACCCGATCGCTGGCTTTACCGGAGAAGAGTTTGGTAAATCCTGCAGCTGCCTCTGCGCATCCTTCGATCAATCCCAGAGCCACCGGTGCTGCACCGATTACCCCTGTCAGCAATATTGGAATGAGCGGATAGAGCAGTTCGCTAGCGGCATCTTGCGCTAGCGAAACCACCGTGAGGATCATGAGGTTTCTCGAGAGCCACTGCCACCTCATTTGTAGTTGCCGTTATCTGGGCAGATGCTGAAGCGCCCAGTGGTACATGGCGATCGCTCCTGCCGCCGACGCGTTCATAGATCGAGTAGAGCCGTACTGTTCAATCGCGTATATAACCGAGCACGCCGTGATCGCCTCTTCGGACATGCCCGCGCCCTCTTGTCCAAATAGAAGGACGCATTCCTCGGGGAGTTCAGATGCTTCAAGCCTTAAAGACCCAGGAACGTTGTCAATGCCGATGACTGGAACCGAATTGTTTTTCGCCCACGTGTGAAAATCTGCGACTGACGGGTGATGGATGACTGTGAGATAGCGGTCAGTAACCATCGCGCCACGGCGATTCCAATCTCGTTTGCCGACAATGTGCACCGCACTGACATTGAACGCATTTGCAGTTCGAACTATCGACCCGATGTTTAGATCGTGCTGCCAATTCTCGATTGCAATCTGCAGTTTGTGGCGTTTCGTGTCGAGATCGGCAACGATCGCCTCGACTTTCCAATATCTGTAAGTATCCAGGACGTTGCGCCTGTCCCCCAGTTCGAGCAATTCAGGATCAAATTGGTTACCATCTGGCCATGGCTTGGGATGCGGACCAACGCCTACCACGGGGAAGAATTCGCCAGGCCCAATGGTTGCGGGTGGAAGCATGAAGTGCACTCTAAACTGAATACATAAGAAAGGCTATCCATGCCAAAGTGCGCGAAAGGTGACTCATGACCGGTCTTGCGTGGGTAAACGATGTAGCCCTACCAGTACACATCATTGCTGTACTCGGAATTTTGGTCCCTCTGCTTCTTCAGGTGAACAAGCCAGAACGCAAAATTGGTGTCGGCGTTTTCTATTCAGGGGTTCTCGCCCTAGTCGCAGGATTATTGATGGTCGGAATTCGTACTCCGCTTCATAATCAGAATGCCGATAAATGGCCGCTTCTTAACAACGCCTGGGTGGGAATGAAATTCCTTATTCTTTTAGTGATCCTGGGTCTTGTTTATCGAAATTTCAAAAAACCTGTTGTAAAGAATTCAATATGGGCTTCGGTTGTCGCACTTACTGGCGCCAATATTCTCATCGCAATTTTCTGGTAGTTATCTCGTGAAGATACTAAGTCGCACGGCTTTTCTAGTTAATCTGGTGATGTTTTGTGGTGTGTCGGCGGCAATTGCGGCGCCTGCAATCCCGGTTGCTTCGATTGCCAGAGTATTTGGCCAGATTTCGGCCTCGCCGAGTTTGGCTAGCCCGTCAATGATTCTCATCGACCGAACCAGTGGAGAAATAGTTTTTCAAAAGGACGCCACGTCGCTTCGAAAGCCTGCGTCGATTCTCAAATTGCTATCAACGACAGCGGCGCTTCAATATTTGGATCCAAATTACCGATATGTCACACGGATTTCCAAAGGTGCTAATCCGAGGAGTCTGGTTCTTTCGGGCAATCTGGATCCTTGGATGACAGGCAGTTATTTTGAGGCGACTAAGTACCACCGCGCGTGGTTGCAGTATCTAGTAAATCGATCAGTTGCAGACTTGAGGGCCGAGGAAACAACGCCTGTTCACAACGTCTCCATCCAATATTCCGGACTATATGCCTCAGATATTCAATTCCTAAAGCGTGCCTTTGTAGCAGCGGGGGTTGCTCCGAAAATTCATGAGTTGAGCGCCAATGTTGTCGATTCCGTTGCGGGTGTGGAAATTGCAAAGGTGACTTCACCGCCCGTTAGCGAGATGGTGAAGTTTGCACTCACCTGGAGCGATAATCTGTTAGCGGAGAGGCTTGCTCGCGCTGCGGCGCATTCGGTTGGGTATCCCATGGATGATGCTGGAGTGGCCCAGACGATCGGCAAACTCTTGACTGACTTGCAGGTTGATCAGAGCGGACTGGCTATTCATGACGGAAGTGGACTTTCAAAGGAAGACCGAGTCACTGCTAAGTTGATAGCTGATTTACTTTTGAAGATACGAGGAGACGAGAAATTCGCCGCCGTGTTTCAAGGTCTTCCCGTTTCTGGAAAGACCGGAACTCTCGAATCCCGTTATGTGACAACCGCGCCGCAGGCAGTTGGTTTGATTCATGCGAAGACCGGAACTTTGGATGGAACCGTAAGTTTGGCTGGCTACGTTGAGTCGGGTGCTCACGAATATATATTTGTTGCGATTGCCGATCATATTCGCAAAGGAACGGCAGCGGCGGACCAAGCGCGAAATACGATTGATCGTATGCTAGGTAAAATTACTGCTCCGCTTGAGATTGCCAAACAGAATTAGTTTTTAGTCGTCGTCGCTTGAGCGTTCTTGACCGTCATCTTCTCCGCCGCTAGTCGGCATCGTGAGGCCAGGTTTTGTAATTGCAGTTGGTGAAACAGGCGCTGCCGGTGAAACAGGCGCGGTTGAAGTTGGCGCTGAAGATGTTTGTGACACTAGAACTGTAGAGGCCGTTGATGATTCATGACTCGAGACCTTAGGAGTTGAAGGTGTGTTTGCGACTGGGGTCGATGCTGTCGGTGTAGAAGTACTAGCGATGGCGATTGGATTCGCCGCAGCCTGAGCGGTTGTTCCCGCATCTGCCGGAGAGGTGCCCTGAGTTTGCGCGTAGGCCAAACCGGCTCCAAGAACCAGCAGTGGGGTGGCAAGGGCCATCATCCGAATGCCTCGTTTGCTCTTGAGCGCTGCAGGGATGGCATCGGCCTCAGCCATTTGGAACCACTCTGGCTTGGAATTCTCGGGGCTCATAAAAGGATCCTTTCGTTGGGCAAAAAGTAGCCTTGCCGTCTTAGAGGACTCTGTGAACGTTGCCTAATCTTGCTGAGTAATCTAAGCCAATGACCACGACCTCCCGCGTTCGGCTCGGCCAGGCAATTGGCGGGTACCTCGCATTGATGAAATTGCGTGTGGTGGAACTCCTGCTTGTCACTACTCTCCCGTCGTTGGTTCTGGCCCAGAAGGGAATACCGAGCGCGGGGGTCAGCATCGCGACCATATTCGGAGGGCTTCTGGCCGCAGGTTCAGCTAACGCGTTCAACATGGTGGTTGAAAGTGACGTTGACTCGATGATGGCGCG
>JANXZF010000123.1 GCA_025355665.1 Actinomycetes bacterium | reverse complement strand
TGCAGAAAAAAAGTGATTATGTTGGAATTCCGACACCGACACTTGAAACAGTCCAGACTGATGAAAATCTTCAGGGAATCTCTGAGCGTTGGGAAAATATGTTAGGTCATCAATTGCCGCCACCGCTTATTACCCTTGATGTTTTTTGGAACAAATTGCCGCAAGTTTTTGATTGGCTGGAAGGGCGATCACAATCTATCGCATTGAGGCCAGCAGAATATGGGACAGACCAATCGGTGATTTTGAATCCAACTTCTGTCAATTTTGCTCGAGCTGGATTCGATATCAATTTGCTTCGTTATTGTGCTTTCAACCGACTCAAAATCGAACTGTACTATGAAGCGGCAAGAGGAGAAGATGGTTGGAGACTTGTAGAGCCATATTCACTTAGACGTTCTCAAGATGGAAACATACTTTTATATGTGGTCAACCAAGAGGGATCACTCCGAAGCTATAGGTTGGATCGGATTCGTTCGATTCGCGCATCCAACGTTTCCTTCGTACCAAGGTACAAAGTTGAATTCTAAAGCAGCATCTATCGTGATAGCGACGACAAAGAACGACGAAGTAGCGAGCCCCCATTTTGCGCCTTGCGGAACCGAAGTAAAGGATCTCAGATGCTTAATTCGCGAAATAGCCATTTTTGTTGTCAGTCCCCCAAAAGTATGCCTACAAAGATCGAGGTAGTGAATCGAATCGATGATTGGAGTGCGGAATCGTGAACTCGGTCGATATGCCGGCGCGGGGCCGTCAACCGCTATGTGTTGGCCTCAATTTTTGCCTTCTCTAAGTTAGTTGGTGGGATCCAGCGCATTTGTCACCTTCAGTCAACTTGAACCTGAAGAATCATTGATCCCGGTATTACTTCCATTGCTTTCATTTTGCTTTCAATGGTGCAGAAATATGGTGGGATGACAAGACACCCCCAGGTTGATCGGACCCAATTTTGCGCTTCAAAGGGAAACACCAGAGACGTCGAGACATGACTAGATCACGCTCGAACAAAACTTCGGATCAGAAGGTTGGGGGTTCGAGTCCCTCCGGGCGCACAAATTCTTTAATTAGTTGTGAACGCGATCCAATTATCCGCTGAAATATCGGTCCGTTCAGGTACCGGCCGTTTCTCTTCTGTCCACAATGACCTGGATGCGGCTTCTGCAACAACGCGCCAAAATGAAGCCGCTGGTGTATTGATTTCTTGAAATGGAATCTCCCAATTGCCCGGATGCAACCGGAGGAGTTTTAAGGCAATCTCCTTTCCAAGGCCATGGTGTTGGAATGGTCCCAGAATAAAAAATTCGGAAACGATTTTGGTTTCTTGATCACCGTCTCGAATAATAGAGAATCCGACTAGATCAGATTCGATGTAGAAAAAGTATCCCTTTCGATCTTCATTCGAGAATAGAAGAGGTAGCCTTCCGAGTCCGAATCTTCCATCTTCTCCAATTCGAGTCCCGCGAAATTTCGAGAGGTCATGTGAATAAAGCTGCCAAATGTTTTCAAGAAGTGGGCGCGAACCCTGCGCCATTAGTTCGAACCGTATATCCGACATTTGGGAATTGTCGCATAACTAAGGCCGCGCTTTACATCGAAACCAAAAAAGCATGGCAATTAGCAATAATGGGCTATACGCTCGTGCTATTCGCTGTTGGATAGAGCCTCTTTAGCTGCAAATCACATGACAGTTCGGAACGCTTCAAAGTAATACGGAGAGGAATAGCAATGAGGTACTTAATCTCCGTTATTGACGACACCACCAACTCCGCCACCGGCGATGAGATGCAGGCGATTGATATCTTCAATGAAAAACTCCGAGCCAATAATCAGTGGGTCTTGGCGTGCGGAATCGGATCCCCCGACACGGCTACCGTGATTGATAATAGAGAGGGCAAGTCCCTGTTTAGCAGTGGGTCTTTCCTTGAGTCGAAGGAGTACGTTGCCGGTTTCTGGATTATCGACGCCCCGAATGGCGAAGTGGCTTTGATTCTCGCGGCGGAGGGTTCCAAGGCGTGTGATCGTAAGGTTGAAGTGCGTCCACTCCTGGAAGGGTAATGGTGGCCACTTGGTGTTGCGCATATTACTAAGAGACCTTAAGGGCACGGCAATACACTGATTTCGTGAACTCCTTGGGACTCACTAAGAGTGAGGCCGAACGTCGCTTAGAGATTGAAGGACCCAATCTCCTGCCCAGCGCCAAACCCACCAACGTTTTCCAGCAGTTTATCGGTGTTGTTCGAGAACCGATGCTTACGCTCTTGGTGGCCGCAGGTCTTATCAATTTTATGCTTTCGGAAATCCTCGATGCATCGGTCTTGATGCTTACGGTTTTCATAATTGTCGGAATTTCCCTATATCAAGCAGATCGCACTGAAAAGGCCTTGGTGGCTCTTCGCGATTTATCTTCTCCAAGGGCGTTGGTCATTCGTGACGGCGAAGAAGTGCGAATTCCTGGCAAAGATGTAGTGCGCGGAGATCTAGTGATTCTTAGTGAGGGAGATCGAGTTCCCGCAGATGGGCGCTTAATTAGTTCCTCCCATCTTGCGGTTGATGAATCTATGCTCACTGGTGAGTCCCTTTCTGTTTACAAAAAGGTTGAGGAGAAAGTTTTTTCAGGAACTCTGATTGTGGCTGGATACGGCAGGGCCACTATTGAAAGCACTGGAGCCAACACAGAGTTAGGAAAGATCGGCAAAGCCCTTCAAGGTATCGAAGTAGAGCGGACACACTTTCAAAAGGAAGTAGATCGTCTCGTCAGGGTCATCTATGTGATCGCGCTCGCTGCTGCTGTCGCAGTCATCGTGATTTACGGAATCACAAGAAAGGATTGGGTGGAAGGAATGCTCGCGGGCATCGCCGCAACTATGGCGCTCATACCCGAAGAGTTTCCCGTCGTCCTCACCCTTTTTCTCGCTATCGGTGCATGGAGGATGTCACAGAACCAAGTAATCGCCCGCCGAGCTGCGGTAATTGAAACCCTTGGCTCGGCCACTGTCATCTGCGTTGATAAAACAGGCACGATCACAATGAATCAAATGGCAGTGCAGGAATTGAAGGTAAACGGGGATTTATATGCTTTAAACGGCGATGCTGTTCCGGATAAATATCAGGAGATCATAGCTTGTGCTCTGCTCGCCTCTCCAGTTAATCCATTTGATCCTATGGATAAGGCCTTTCACGCCATCGCAAATTATGAAGATGATTGGGAATTGGTCCGGGAGTATCCGATTACTGATAAATTGATGGCGATGTCCCATGTTTGGCAGACGCCATTACAGGGCGATCTTGTCGTGGCAACAAAAGGTGCACCGGAAGCAATCGCAAGTTTGTGCCGTCTCAACCCGCAAGAAATTGAAGGCATTATCAAAGATGTCGATGATGCGACCGGTCGTGGTTTTCGAGTGCTCGGAGTTGCAAAAGCGATTGCCAACAGCCAAGCTGAATTGCCAGAATCCCCTCACGGCTTCACATTTCAATTTCTTGGCCTCGTTCACCTTAACGATCCGGTTCGACCGGGCGTTCCGGAGGCGGTGGCCGAATGCGCGCGAGCAGGAGTTAGGACAGTCATGATCACCGGGGATTATCCCGGTACAGCATTGTCGGTCGCTAAAGAAGTTGGTCTTAACTTTCAAGCAGGTGCGATAACCGGAGTAGAACTTAGCCAAATGAGCGATAACGATCTTGCTGCGAGAATCAAGACTGTCAGCGTATTTGCTCGTATGGTCCCTGAGCAGAAACTTCGGCTCATTCGCGCCCTCAAACTCAATCACGAAGTTGTGGGAATGACGGGTGATGGCGTGAATGACGCACCTGCTTTGCGCGCAGCAGATATTGGCATCGCGATGGGCGGCAGAGGCACCGATGTTGCTCGCGAAGCCGCATCTATTGTGATTACCGATGATAACTTCACATCGATTGCAGATGGAATTCGTCAGGGGCGAGGAATATTCGCAAATCTCCAGAAAGCGATGTCATACATAATTGCAGTTCACGTGCCCATTTTCGGTATGGCATTAATCCCCGTTTTCGTCGCGAAATGGCCGTTGGTCTTACTTCCAGCGCAGATAGCGTTCTTGGAGATAATCATTGATCCTGCTTCTTCCATCGTTTTTGAAGCAGAGCAAACAGATCCTAAAATAATGGAGAAGAAGCCCCGCAATATAAATGAGAAAATATTTAGCAAACACTCGCTAGGAATCTCAATTTTCCAAGGGATATTCGTACTTATTTTTGTGCTGGCAGTCTATCTTTGGGCGCTTCATTCAGGCAAAGGTGATCTCTTGGTCCGGACACTTACCTTTGGAACTTTGATGCTGGGAAATTTAGCCCTAGTTCTAGTTAATAGATCCCAACATTTATCCATACTCCAAACTTTTAGAGCGCGTCGAAACAAGACCATTAAATGGGTACTTTGTGGAGGCGTTGGAATGCTTCTACTGCTGGTGAATGTTCCGTTGTTTAGAGAAGCATTCAACCTAAGTAGTCTGACCATTCGTCAGTGGGTTGTCGTCTTTGTTGCTGGGTTTGGAAGTGTCGCGTGGTTTGAAATTTATAAGATCGTGGTTAACGGACGTCAAAGACCGAGCACGTAGAAGTTGCGTGGGCAGGACGATAATCCTCACAATATATAGGTGTCAATGAATGAAGAGTTTGTTACGCTTTCGATGACGAAATTCGTGGCCCTCAACATATCTGTCTCTGAAGACGGTTTCATAGCAGGTGTGAACCAATCAGAAAGTGCCCCACTCGGTTCTAGGGGCGAATTGCTTCATACTTGGGCGGTTGAAACGAGATCCTTCAAGCAACGGAACGGTTTTCTACTTTGTCACTGATGGAATAAAGAAAGCCCATGAAATGGCCCTTGAAGCAGCAACTGGGAAGGACGTGAGAGTCGGAGGGGGTGCGCAAACAATTCAACAGTTTATGGCTGCCGACTTACTTGACGAACTCCACGTCGCCAGAATCCCGATCAAATTAAATGGAGGAGAACTCTTGTTTCTCGATCCGAAAGTTCAGTTGAAGAATTACCATCAAGCCTCAGAAGTAGTTTCGGGTTCTATAGCTCATGAAAACTATCTCAGGAACTAGCGCATAAAGAGGGCGTCAAGACGTTTTGTCGTGAAATACAGGCCGCCAGCGATCATTACGACGAAATACAGAATATGTCCGAGGAGCCCAATATTGATCACACCGAGCGTGAGACCTCGAACTAATTCGATGGCTTGCCAAAGTGGGAACGCTTCAATCAATCCCTGAACCCAACCAGGAAATACTTTGATAGGAAAGAAAGAACCTGAGAAAAGAAACATCGGCATCATGGCAATTTGAATGAGATTCATCTGTTGGTAACTTGAGAAGTAAGAAGTAATTGCCATTCCCATTGACGCAAAACCGAAAGCGATGACTACAGCCGCTGGAATTGCGAGAATTCCCCACCAACTTGGAATGAGCCCAAGAGGGGCGACGACCACCATGAAACCGACTGCGTAAGCAAGTCCTCGAAGAAGAGCCCAGGCGATTTCGCCTAGTGCTACATCTAGTGGTCCGAGTGAAGTTGCGAGCATCCCGTTGTACAAACGTGTTTCGTGCATTTTCTCAAAGACATTCCAGGTTGAGTCGTAAATCGCGCCGTTCATGGCACTAGTTGCAAGGAGACCGGGGGCGATGAAGGCCGCATAGGTAACCATTCGGCCGGAACCGGAATCAATACTCCCCACGAATTTCCCAACGCCATACCCAAAGGAGAAAAGATAGAGGACTGGTTCGATGAAGCCAGAAAGAATGACAATCCACGTTGAAGATCGGAATGCAATGAAACTGCGCTCAAGTATTGCCCGAGATCTTCCGGAGTAATACTTCTCGCCAAGTTTGCCGGCACGAAGTTCGGCAATTGAGACCGCTGCGCTCAACAACATTATTTTGCCAATCGCTTGGAGTATTGGCGAAAGGCGAAGAAGAGGCCAAACACCAACATCGCCAGTAGGTAAATGAAATGGACTGCCACCATCGTGGCGCTGATGTGGTGACCGTACGTGGCAAAGCGGCCAAGTTCGATGGCGTGCCAAAGTGGGGAAATCCAGCCGAAAAATCGAACAACGAGCGGTAAAGCATTGATCGGATAGAAGGTTCCAGAGAAGAGAAACATTGGTCCAATAATGAATCGCCCCACAATTGTGAAGAACTTGTCTTCATTCTCTGTGTATGCCGCGAATGCAAGCAGAACCGCACCAAATGCGGCGCCTGCGAAGATGGCAATCGGTATTGCCATGTACGAATGTGGAGAATTCATTGCGCCGAATAAGTAGAGAATTATCGAATAGATGCCAACACCCAGTGTTGTGCGAAGCATCGCCGCTAGGAACACACCGGATGCAATGTCTGAACCCGTTTGAGGCGTGGCGTTCATTCCGTAAAACATCCGTCCCCATTTGAATCCTTGGAAGGTCGGGAATATTACTTCGTCTTGTGCTGCTTGAATTGCACTAGAAGCCAGTAACGCAGGTGCAATAAAAGTTAAATATGAAACCCCGTCTATACCGTGGGACCCGAGGTTGTGTGAAATAAGGCTTCCGACGCCAACTCCGATTGAGACGAGATAGAGCAAGGGGTTGAGAATTGTAACGGCGAGAATTATCCAAACCCATTTCGACATCGTTCGAAGACGTGCTTCGAGGATGTAACGAGCCCCGAATATCGGAACCTTTCGAGCACTTTGGGTGAGAGACATCAGTCCACCAGACTTCTTCCCGTGAGTCGCAAGAACACATCCTCAAGTGAACTTCTTCTCGCTAAAGAAGTCTTTGGATGGTGGCCAGCACTGAGTATCTCCTTGAGTAGTTCTTCCGCGTCATCGGTATAGAGCAGAATTCGATCCGGAAGCACTTCCATTCGCTGACAAAGTTTTTGCATTGAAGGCGCAAGCAAAGCGTTATTGTCCGAACCAAATCGAACTTCCAGAACTTCCTTCGAGGAATATTTCTTAATGAGTTCGAGCGGAGTCCCTTCAGCCATGATGGAACCCTTGTCCATCACGATCAGACGATCGCAGAGTTGTTCGGCCTCATCCATGTAATGCGTGGTTAATAGCAGGGTTACTCCCTTTTCTTTTAAACGAAATAGTCGATCCCAGAGGATGTGACGCGCTTGGGGATCAAGTCCAGTTGTTGGCTCGTCCAGGATGAGGATTTCCGGTTCGCTGACGAGAGCACGTGCGATTGTGAGCCTTCGTCTCATCCCGCCGCTAAGCGTCTCGACTTTGACATCGCGTTTTTCTTCTAATTGTGCGAAATCAAGAAGTTCGTCAATCTTGGATCGGATGAACTTGCTGGGCAATCCGAAATAACGGCCGTAAATGAAGAGATTCTCGCTTACGGTGAGTTGCATATCGAGGTTATCTTGCTGCGGAACGACACCTAAATGAGCGCGAATTTGGGGGCCTTGAATTTCTGGGTCTTTGCCAAGAACCAAAACCTTGCCTGCAGTGCGTTGTGAAGTCGCGGCAATAATGCGCATGGTTGTGGATTTGCCAGCGCCATTGGGCCCAAGAAAGCCGAAAGACTCACTTTTGCTGACGTGAAAATCGATCCCGTTTACCGCGACGAAATCACCGAACTTCTTAGTGAGGCCACTCACCTCGATTAGGTTCTCAGACATAGTTGTTGAGTCTAACTTCTTATAGTCTCATTCCGTGGTTAATAAAGGGGTACCGGAGCGAACTCGAAAAACGATAATCATCGAGCGGCTGTGGGCAAGCACCATTTTGCTTTATACCTTCGGCGCAACTTTTGTGGTCTGGAAGACGTTAAGCAAGTACGGCGTAAACCCGATTGTTTTCTTTGTAATTGATGCCATCACTTCATGGACGTACGGGATCGCAACTGCTCGGCTAACGGTGAGTGTTGTAAGACGAGAATGGAAGTCAGTACGGAAGTGGACCTGGGCTTCAGCCATAAGTTTCGTAACTCCCCAGATTTATGTCCTCGTCGCGGCCCAACACGCACCAGCTGACGTTTATCGAATTGTCATCGGGGTTGTTTCATTTCTAATACTCTTCGCATTTGTAAGCTTGTTGATTCAAATTAGAAAATCTAAGAAGAAAGCGACACTTTAGCAATGCAAGAGTTTTCGGATTTTCTCGCAAAACAGTCACCTTTTGACGCACTGCCTGCTGACGATATCGAACGCCTTGCAAGCAAGGTCGAAGTTGAGTACTTCGCAGTGGGGACAGTTATCGTCACGGCGGGGTCGCCCGCCTTGGATCATATCTACTTAGTGAGAACGGGCTCGGTCGAGGTGCTGGATCGCGGGAACGTCATTGATCAACTTGGACCAGGAGATGCCTTCGGACACATCTCTGTCCTAACCGGTTTGCCTCCTCAGTATTCGGTGCGCGCATCAGAGGACACTCTGTGTTATCGATTACCCGATCCTCGTACGGTGGTGCTTCACGCATCTGCACTTCAATTCAATCATTTCGGTACAGTCGTAACGAGGCACCGTTTGACCGCCAATGCATTGATGTCTGATACTCAGTCACCGGTCACTCGCTACATGCGCCAGATAGTGTGGTGCGATTCAGAAGAGAGCGTGAAAGATGTGGCGCGAGCAATTACAGAATCGAAACAATCTTTTGCGCTCATTCGATCAAGAACCGGCATGGGCCTGGTTACAGACCACGATTTCCGCAAACGCATTGGTATGGGCGAAGTAGGGGTTGATGCACCAATTCACACGATCATGAGTAGCCCACTGATAACCGTTTCTAATAACACGAATTTGGCAAGCGCGTTCTTGTTGATGGTTGAATCTGGAGTTAATCACCTTGTGGTTGTGGACGAGCACGACAGCCCCATTGGCGTCGTACGCGCCATGGATCTTTCGTCGATCGAACTCAGAAATCCTCTGCTAATACGTTCCGCTATTGATTCGGCGCAAAGTATCGAGGAACTATCCGTTGCATCAAAATTGCTCGTCCCATCCCTTATCGAATTGCATGACACAGGTATACCGGCATTGCGGATTGGCGGATTGATGTCCGCAATTGTCGGAGCAATCCTCACGCGGGTATTAAGTCTTTCGGACTCGGTTGACCAACCAATAAGTCATTCATGGCTAATCCTTGGATCCATGGCTCGACGAGAGCCTTTGCCGATATCCGATGTCGATACCGCGATTGTTTGGGCGGATTTGCCTAATGCGGCCGACCTCGGAGAAGAGATTCAAACGAGCGCTAAAGACATTCTCAATCTTATGGAGCGCTGCGGTCTTCACCGTTGTCCAAATGGAGCCAACGCTGACAATCCGCTTTTTAGCCGCTCGCGGTCCTCGTGGATTCAAGTCTCCCAAGGTTGGCTAACCGATCCATCAAAAGCAGGTGCGCTGCTTCTGTCATCAATCGCCGCGGATAGTCAACCGTTAACCCAACTCACTTTAGGTCGCACGATCACAGATACGATTCGTGCAACAACGCGTAGCCGAGAATTCCTGTCCGAACTTCTTCGCTTTACTCTCGCAAAGAAACCACCTATTGGCTTCGTTCGTGGATTTGTCATCGAGCATTCCGGTGAAAACCAAGGAGGAATGGATTTGAAGAAAGGCGGCCTTACCCCGATTTCTTCATTGGCTCGTTGGTTAGCCATTGCACAAGGTGATGTGCGGGGCAGTACGACAGAGCGATTGCGACGCGCCGCATTAGTTGGGTCGTTGAAGGATGACGAGGCAGATGTTCTGGTTAACGCTTTTGAGGATATATATCAACTAGTTTTCGAGCAGGAAGTTGGGGCAATTCGCAGTGGGCGAACAGGATCAAGTTGGATATCGCCTCAGAGCCTTGATTCTCTCACCAGACGTCATTTAAGAGAATCTTTCCGTGCAGTAGCGTCCATTCAGAACCGTATTCAAAGTGAATGGGAATCGAGAGTCACGTGAAGTTGTTTGGAAACGCACATTACATTTCAAAATCTGACCTAGATTCCAGTTGGCGCGAGATGGGGTACTGCGCCATTGATCTGGAAACCACAGGCCTTGAACTTAAGACGGATGAGATTATTTCTATTGGAGCAGTGCAAATTCACGAAGGCCGCGTAAATTCTGCGGAAAACTACTATCAGGAAGTTCGTCCAGAGCGGATACCATCGCCTTCGTCAATTCTCATTCATGGAATTCGGGCTGTTGACCTTGAGAATGCTCCGTCCCTTGCAAGGGTTCTTCCTGAATTTGCAGAGCGTCTGAGGGGTCGCGTGGTGATCGCACACGCCGCTTGGGTGGAAAGTGCATTTTTGCAGGAACATTTGGAGAGACTAAATCTCGACATTTCCAAGCGGCTAATAGATACCGCCGCACTCGCAAGGATGTCTGGCGCCGTAGAAGTGAACCCTGTTCACGAGCCATCCTTGGAACATTTAGCCCGTTCGCTCAAACTACCCGCCTATTCACCACATCACGCTCTAGGGGACGCATTCACTACCGCAGTTGTCTTTCTCGCACTAGCGACGGAATTGGAACGACGAAAATTGGAAAAGGGGAAATCTCTGTTAACTCTTCGCGAATTACTCAAGCTCTCGGGCAAGTCGGCGAGAACTCAATGGTGACTAGTAATTGGCCATGCGATAGCGTGGGCACATGCTGAAAACGGCAAGAATTAGTAAAGCAGTTATTCCAGCGGCGGGCATGGGCACTCGCTTTCTTCCGGCCACCAAAGCGATGCCGAAAGAAATGCTCCCAGTTGTTGACGAACCGGCTATCCAATATGTCGTTGAAGAGGCGGTTGCGGCAGGCCTCAAGGAAATTGTCATGGTTACCGGTCGTAACAAACGCGCGCTTGAGGATCATTTCGATCGAGCAACAGAACTCGAGGACGCGTTGGAGAAGAACGGTAGGTTGGACTTACTTGCGGCCGTCAGAGAGTCCACTGAGATGGCCCACATGCATTACGTTCGCCAGGCCAACCCCAGGGGACTCGGTGATGCCGTACTTACCGCCTCAGCCTTCGTAGGAAATGAGCCATTTGCGGTGTTACTTGGTGATGACTTGATTGATCCTCGGGATCCCATTTTGCCAGCAATGATTGCGGCGCACGAGAAGTTTGGAGGAGCCATATTGGCGCTCATGGAAGTGCCCAAAAGCGAGATCTCCCTTTACGGTGTTGCAGCAGTTGCGCAAATTCCTTCTGAATCCGGATTTGAAAATGTAGTTCGCGTTACCGGGGTACTGGAAAAACCAAAAATTGAAGACGCGCCGAGCAATTTTGCCGTTATCGGCCGCTACCTTCTCCCGCAAGAAATATTTGATGTCCTTAGAGAAACCAAGCCCGGTCGCGGTGGCGAAATTCAACTCACGGATGCAATTCAAGAATTGACTCAGCGCTCAGATCGCGGTGGTCCTGTGCATGGGGTGATCTTCAAAGGTCGACGATATGACACGGGTGACAAACTCGGTTATCTCCAGGCCGTTGTTCGACTTGCCGCCGAACGTGAAGACCTTGGACCGAGCTTTACGAGATGGCTTAAAAAATTCGTTGTAGAACTTTCAGACTGAAATTCATGTTGCCACATTGATGTACACAGTGTGCCAACCTTCGGCGCCGTTTGGTGCGACTGGAACGCTCTTGCTTGATTGAAGTGCACCAGTTCCGTCGGTGGCACGAACGGAGATGCTCACTTTGTCAGGTATCGCATCCCAATCGATCCACCATTGGCGCCACGTTGTCTTTGCTAACACTGGACCTAGCGTTGCAGCTCGCCATGGATCGGCTCCAATTTTCACTTCGACTTTGGAAATTCCACGTGTAGGAGCCCATGCGACCCCGGCAATTACGTGCTTTCCGGCCTTAACTGTGCTCGCATCGATGGGAGTATCAATTCGAGACTGCGTCTTAATTGGTGCTTGAGCAGACCATCCTCGTGGGACCCAATACCCCTGCGCACGGTCGAAACGAGTGAGCTCGATTTTCGTCAACCACTTGGTTGCTGAAACGTAACCGTAGAGCCCGGGGACGATAATTCGAGCAGGAAAGCCATGATCGAGGGGAAGAGGCTGACCATTCATGCCAATTGCAATCATTGCATCTCGACCATCAAGTGCAGCTAGGGGAAAGCCCGCCGAAAATCCGTCATCCGAGTAACCCATAACTTGATCGGCGGTGCTGTAAGGGTCTGCCTCCTTGATCAAATCATCAAGGCGGATTCCTAGCCATCTCGCGTTTCCGACAAGGCCACCACCTACCTCGTTGGACACGCATGCAATGGTGTCATCGAGTTCGAATACGGGTCGATCGGTAAGTTCTTTATACGTGTACTGCCGAGGGTTTTTCACCATTCCGAATATTTGAAGATTCCAGGAGTCAAGATTGATATTTGGCACAACAATGGCGGTGTCGATTCGATAGAACTCACTATTAGGTGTGAATAGTTTCGATAGACCTGGCGTTGTAAGAGCGGGATCTTTGGGCGGCGATGGTAAAAATTTCAGAGCTTTTGGCAAGACAATGTTAAGTCTTTGGATTTGCGCGCTTGCGTGATTGCGAAAGTAATTCCCAACGGTCATCGCGGCTATTGACCCAACCCCGACGTAACCAATTGTTTTTAACAAATCACGTCGGTTTAGTGTTTCGGTCAAAGTCTCTGTCTTTTTATTGCGGTTATCCAGCAAATGCAATACCCAGATCGTGGCTCCACCTGCGCCAATCGAGGGAACCAAGGAAACGGCACTGGCTTTGGCGTCAAAGAGAGAGGCGAGAGCAGCGAGAGCCATCATGACGAATACGATTGCGCGCGCTTGCCCTCGCTTTCCCGAAAAATATGAATGACCTATCAGAATCGCCAGAATCAAAACCACAACGTATATCGTCGTTACCAATGCACGTTTGTCGTCAACTCCGAAAGTCCGTATGGCAAATTCTTTGAGACTTGCGGGTACGTGATCAATAACTCGGTTGCCGATGGAGACGACCGGCGTATTCAGCCCACTCTTCAGAGATGCAAGAAGTTGTGCAAGAGCAAGTCCGGCACCGACGGCGATTAAGCCGAGAAATCCGTCAACTCGCCACCTGCCTTTAAATAGCATGCAGGCATGTTAATGGACTAGGAGGCAAATAAGACTTCTAGGTATCTGAGAATTTCTTTCTCATGACAAAAATGTTGAGCGTGCCCAACTTGGTAGGCGCCACAATTTGGTATCCACGCTTGAGATAGAAGGCGCTCTGGTCCTCGGTCCAAAGGTGGACTACTTCAATTCCGAGTGACCTAGCCTCTTCTTCGAGAAGGGTCAGGATCTGTGTTCCGATTCCAGTACCGCGCATGTGAGGATTCACAATGAAGGCGGCAATCCAGGGTTTAAGGTGCCTAAATTCTTCTAATTCATCGAAATCCACTAGCGCAATGGTGCCGACGACTTCTTGGTTAAGTTTGGCGATATAGACAAGCTCTTGTCCCTGGCCGAGCCAAGATTCGTAGGTAGATATGGTCGAATTCGAATAGAAATCAATCCAGTCCTGCTGCGTGTAACTCGGATAGTGATCGCCCCATAAGTCCAGTGCCCACTCGAGTACGCGACTTTTTTCGTGGGGAGATTGACTTAACGGAACCAACGTAATCTCCATAGATGTAATCTATCTTCAATGACGTCAACGTCGGATAACCCAAATAGGGTGCATGCTTGGTCATATGTAATTGTCCAAGCAGTACTTTTGGTGTTGACTATCTTTTTGGGTCAAAATTTGGGTCCACAGATACATCGTTTTGTACTTTTAGGCTGGATTTGCGAATGGTTGGGCATAATTGGGATTTTGATCAGTGGCGCAAGTCTTCGTAAATCTTTGACCGCCGTGCCGATACCGAAGTCGAACGGAAAATTGAGTACCACGGGTCTATATCGATATGTACGTCACCCGATGTACACAAGCGTCCTTCTCTTTGCAATCGGGATTGCTATTGGCAGCGGCACAATCGTCAAATACCTGCTTGTGACGGCGTTGTACTTTCTGTTCTATGCAAAGTCCAAGTACGAGGAGATTTTTCTGAAAATCAAGTATCCTGAATATGCCGAGTATGCCCTTCGAATCCCTCGCTTCATTCCCTTTACTAAATAAGGGTTAGAGCGAAACTTCCATCTCCCAGGTGCAGCCTTTCTGATCTGCCGCGTATTCACCGACGCCGCTGATATTGCTGAGCTCGCCCGTACCGGAGCCAGAAATAATTGATAATTCTGAATTGGCCGCACCACCGACAAAAGTGCCCGTATCGGTGACAACGAAACTTCCGGACTTTCCTTTAAGCATTCCAATGAGTCGTATCTGTCCGACGTATTGTGCATGAGCTTTGTGCATGTCGTCTGGATCGAACGAGGAATAGAACATCAAGTATTCAACCTTTGCCACACCCTGGAAGTCACCCTGAAAGTCGAATTCCACCGTCGCCTTCGTCAATTTCATCCGGTCTTCGATGACGTCGATCGTCACTTCATCCCATTTTGTCGGCGTGTAAGTTCCGTAGATTCTCATGTCTTGACTCCTTTAAAAGCGCCCACCACTCGTAGAATCTTGGCTCAGACGTTGCGATAAGTAAATCGGAATAACGGACACGACAACCAGGGTTGCGGCCACGACATTCACGATCGGGGCTTGATTTGGTCTAAATAGGTTGTTATAGATCCAAATCGGAAGGGTTTCGATTCCAGGGCCAGCCGTGAAGGTGGTTACAACAATCTCGTCGAAGGAGAGCCCAAAGGCTAATAATCCTCCAGCAAGAAGTGCTGATGCCAAGTTGGGCAGAGTGATCAACCTGAAAGTGGTAATTCCATTGGCGCCCAAGTCCATTGAGGCCTCTTGGAGTGAAGTGCCCATTCTCCTAAGCCGGGCGAGAGCATTGTTGTAAACAACAACGATACAGAAGGTCGCGTGACCAATCACGATTGTTAGAAGCCCAGTTGAAAGTCCGATTTCCTGATTGAAGGCATTACTTAATGCGATACCAGTTACAACTCCTGGAAGAGAGATTGGTAGAACAACTAGCAACGAAATTATGTCTTTACCAAAGAAGTTATACCGACTTACGGCGAAAGCCAGCGATGTTCCGAGGAGCAATGCAATCAAAGTTGCAGAGAACCCGGCCGCCAAACTCCATGACAGAGCTTTTCGAACCCCCGTGTTGGATATCGCCTTACTCCACCATTCGGTCGTAAAACTTGAGGGCGGCCAACTAAATGTGCGGCTGCTGTTGAAGGAGTTGATTACAACTACTGAGAGTGGAACATAGATGAATGCCAGGCCGACGCCCATGAGAGCCATCAGCGCATATCTGGCGCGTTTCGAGATTGTCATTTAGAGACTAGCCAATGCGCCAGTACGTCGAATTAGCCACAAGTAAATCGCCATGATTGCCACGGGAATAGTGGCGATGGTCGCAGCAAATGGGAGATTGATGCTGAAGTTTTGGTATACGACATTTCCAAGCATTTGAAGTTTGCCGCCAATGATTTGGGCGGTTATGTAGTCACCGAGCGACAGAGAAAAAGTAAACATCGAGCCTGCGACCAAACTGGGGAAGATTAACGGCAGAACCACTCGTCTGAAAGTATAGAAATTTCTGGCGCCGAGATCACCGGACGCATCTAGCAAAGAATTGGGAAGACGTTCAAGCCCTGCATAAATTGGAAGGATCATGTAAGGCAGCCAAAGATAAGAGAGTCCGATGATGATTGCCGGACCGCCGAAACCTGGTGAATGTATACCGATTGGACCAAGGATCCAATCCATCACGCCAGTGTTTGGTTCTAGCATTGTTCGCCAAGCATAGATTTTCACTAAATAGGACGCCCATAACGGAGTGAGCACTAAGGCGACAAGGATCTTCTGGCTTTTCTGCTTTGCGATCTTAGCCATGAAGAACGCCATCGGGACGGCAAGGACAGCGCAGATTATTGTCACTGAGACTGCAATTCCTAAAGTGCGAAGGACCACGTTTCGATACGCGGGATCGGTAAGTATGTCGTGGAAATTGCCCAAATTGAACTTCGCGATGATGTTGCCTGTGAAGTTATCGATAGTAAAGAATGCCGTAATCAAAAGTGCGCCTAGGGCGCCGAGATACGCGACCACCAGCCAGAGGGTTGGTGCGGCAAGAAGAGCGGTAAGGCGAAGTTTTGGACGCTTATGCATCCATGTCGAAACTGAATTCTTCATCTTGCCCTCCCTTCCGTAGAAGTAGCTATTGAAAAACCGAGCGCGGGGTTGTTGCCCCGCGCTCGGTTGACGTTTAAGCGTTACGCAGGCTGGACCAAGCTTTGACCCATTCTGAATAAGGAACACACTTCACATCTGTTCGTCCATCAAGGCACGTTTCTGTCGCGGTGTTCCAGTAATACACGTCCTTCCAATATGCCTGATCGGCCGCATGGTAGGTCGTGCAGAAGTTCTTATCTGAAGTCAGAGCGCATGCCTTGGAGTTTGATGGTGCTTCTCCAAACCATTCGGCGACTGCAGCATTAGCTTTTGGGGAGACAATGTGGTCCATCCACATGTATCCGCAATTTGGATGCTTTGCCTTGCTGCTGATCATCCATGTATCAGACCAACCAGTTGAACCTTCAACGGGCTTGATTCCCGCGACTTTGACACTTTCACTCTGAGCCAAGTTGATATTTACTTGCCACGTGGTTCCGAGAACTGTGCCGCCTGATTTCAAAGACGCAACGTGCTTGAGGTAATCACTCCAGTACTCACCGATGAGTGGCTTCTGAACTTTAAGAAGAGCCACCGCCGCATCAAACTGCTTTTGGTCGAGGGCGTATGGGTACTTGATACCCAGACTTGGCTGGGTCTTCATCAAGTAAAGGGCCGCATCGGCAATATAGATTGGCGAGTCGTATGCGGTGATTTTCCCCTTGTACGGTGAATTTGCATCGAATACGGCGCCCCATGAAGTTGGAGCGGGCTTAACGATGTCAGTTCGGTAGGCCAACAAGTTGGCGCCGCGGCCGTGTGGAATTCCATAGGCAACTCCATTAACGGAGTTCCATGGCTGATTCTTCAAGTCGCTGAAAATGTCTGCATAGTTTGGAACTAGCGATGTATTAACGGGGGCAACATCTCCACCGTAGATAAGACGCAGGGAGGCGTCGCCAGAGGCAGAAACTACATCGTATTCACCGGTTTTCATGAGAGCCACCATGTCATCGGAAGTGGAGCCGATCTTGACGTTCACTTTGCAACCCGTGGACTTCTCAAAATCACTAACCCAATTGACTTTCGGATCATTTGACCCATTCTCAACATATCCAGCCCAAGCCACAATATTTACTTGGCCTTCTCCGGTACCAAGTGATTTCAATGCTTCGACCTTAGGAAGAGATGATTTTGAGGCATTTTGGCTGCCAGAACTGCAGCCGGCAAGAATTATTGCTACTGCAGATGCAACTGCTATCTGCGAAAACAGACGCTTGTTACGCATCTGTACCTCCCTCTGTACAAACCGTGCTCAGCCGTTGAGCGCGGTGTCCTTAGTGAAAGCTAATTCACCAAGAATTCTTTTTTGGATTCCCAAGAAAGCGTGACGGAATCCCCGACAGAAAATTCGCCGTCAGGTTGTGTTGACATCAATGTTTGGCCCAGTTCAGTGTGCACCAAATAACGCGTCGTGGCACCAACAAATATCGCGTCATGTAGCTTCCCAATTACAGAGCGATCTCCGAATTTCCTCGATTTCGATATTGTGATGAACTCGGGGCGGATATTTATATTTCTTCCGTCCATGACGATTTTGTTGGTCTGTCCGACGAACTCGGAGACAAAAGGACTTAGCGGGTTTTCGTAAACCTCACGCGGAGTTCCGAGTTGTTCTATTTTTCCTTGATTAAAGACCGCGATTCGATCACTCATAGTCAGAGCTTCTTCCTGATCATGTGTGACAAAGACGAATGTGATTCCAACTTCTCTCTGTAATTCCTTTAATTCAATCTGCATTTGTTCACGCAGTTTTAGGTCGAGCGCGCCCAACGGCTCATCCAGGAGGAGAACAGAGGGTCGATTAACGAGGGCTCGAGCAAGTGCCACTCTCTGTCGCTGTCCGCCGGAGAGTTGAGCAGGCCTTCGGCTTCCATAACCTTCGAGGCGAACTTGTGCCAATGCCTTCTCCGCCCTTGCTCGTCGCTCACCCTTTTCTACTCCCTGGATACGCAATCCATATTCGATGTTCGAAATGACGTCCATGTGTGGAAATAACGCGTAATCCTGAAAGACAGTATTTACATCACGTTCGTAAGGCGGGAGTTGAGATACATCTTTGCCGCCAAGTTCTATCGTTCCCGTATCTGGCCGTTCAAATCCGGCGATCATGCGAAGGACAGTAGTCTTACCTGATCCCGAAGGCCCAAGCAATGTTAGGAATTCCCCGGCATAGATATCCAGATCAACCACATCCACGGCTCTGACATTTCCAAACGAGCGAGATAGATTGCGAATCGAGACAATAATTGAGGCGGGTTCAACCACTCTAAGAATCTCCTAGACAAATTTGGGGGGATTTGCGCCTACTTTACCCAGTATTTGTAGAAAAAGAGATGCCTTTCTAGAACAAAATTCCCGACTGCCATTTCGCAAAATCAATGCGGAAGACGGGGCAGACTCTCAATCAACTTCTGCGTGTATGGCTGGCTTGGGGATCCTAGAACGCCGGCCGTATTTCCGTATTCCACGATTTCGCCTTTTTTCAAGACGATAGTTTGATTGCAAAGAGATGCAACAACTGATAAGTCATGGGAAACCATCGCAATCGTGAGTCCGCGTGTTTTACTTAATTGTGAAAGAAGTTCGATTATGTGGACCCTCGTCGTGACGTCTAGTGCGCTGACGGGTTCGTCAGCCAATAGAATTTTCGGATTGCAGACTATTGCCCGAGCTATTGCAATACGTTGTCTTTGTCCGCCGGAAAATTCACTTGGATAACGCAGTAACGAATCCGTTGAAAGCCCGACCGATGTAAGTGCATCTGCTATTTGGGCATTGACCCACGCTTCTAGTTTCCCCTTACTGAGTCCTAGGGATCGGAGTGGTTCGGCAATTAGTCGGTCAATTCTTTGCCGCGGGTCCAAAGAGGAGTAGGGATCTTGGAAAACAACTTGGACACTTCTTCTGAATTCGCGTGACCTTTCGCGATCAGATAAGTCCAGCTTCTTGTTCATAAAGAGAATCTCGCCGCTGCTCGGTCGGTGGATGCCCAGTAGAAGTCTTAGCAATGTGCTTTTACCCGAGCCGGATTCACCCACGATTCCGATGTTTTGTCCCTCGGGAAAAGCGATATTGATGTCTTTCAGTGTAGGGAAACCGTGTCGGTATTCGAAAATAACATTTCTGGCCTCAAGGATGCTATTTGTCATGTTCTGCCCTAAGACTGGATAAATTAAGGGCATCATCGAGTTGTCTAGCGCTAGCAACCAATTCACGAGTGTAAGAATTAGTTTGAAATTGTAGAATGTCGTGAAGCGATCCTGCTTCCACGACTTCGCCATCTTTAAGCACCATGACACTGTTGGTAATGCGGGCGACTACTGCCAAGTCATGACTGATGAACAGCATCGACATGTTGTGGCGAGCTACTACAGAGTCAAGGAGTTCAAGGATCTCGGCTTGCACGGTGACATCGAGTGCGGTGGTTGGCTCGTCGGCAATAAGGAGTGCGGGTTGGCATGCCAACGCCATTGCAATCGCGGCTCTCTGTCGCTCTCCGCCGGAAATTTCGTGTGGAAAAGCATTGGCAATTCTCGCGGGGTTGTTTATCTTCACTTCCTCAAGGGTTGCGATCACCGCATCGGAGAGATCTGCTCCACGGAGTCTTTGGTGTCGGCGCAGTGGTTCCTCGATCTGCTTGCCAATGCGCATCAGTGGATCAAGCGCTGTGAGTGGTTCCTGAAAAACGATGCTTACAACATCTCCCCTTATTTTGTTGAGAGATCCCTCTTGCGCCAAGATGACATCTATAGGCTCACTTTCCCCATTGCTAACTAACACCTGGCCTTTTGCAGTGAGTGAAGAAGGCAGCAAACCCATTACCGTCAAGGCTGTCACGGATTTTCCCGATCCTGATTCGCCGATCAATCCCAAACGCTCGCCGGCTTTGATTGAAAGGGAAAGATCGTTAAGCACCAGACCATTGTTAGATGTAATCTCTAGATTTTTGATTTCAAGAATGTTCATTTGCCAGACCTCAGAGTCGGATCGCCGATGCCTCGAAGTCCGTCGGCGATGAGATTTACGCCGATGACCAGCGCAATGAGGCAAACACCCGGTGCAATAGCTGCGAGTGGAGCGACTAGAACGGTTGCTTGCGCTTCCTGTAACAAACTTCCCCACGATGCATTCGGTGGCGGGGTTCCCAAACCCAGGTAGGAAAGGCTCGCTTCGGTAAGACCGGCAAGTCCGAATTGAAGAGCTAGGTTTACTAAGAGCGTGGGCCAAATATTTGGCAGGATGTGTATCGCGACGATGCGAGGCCAAGTTGTGCCTGACGCTCGGGATGCCGTTATGAAATCTTGATTCAGGACTCTCTTGACCAACAGTCGCGTAAGCCTGGCGACAATGGCTGACATACCAAGTCCGATTGCGACGATGACAGAGGCCAAAGATGAGCCCCTTCCGGCCACAATCAACATTGCAAGCAGAAGTGTTGGAAATGCAATCAGAATATCGAGCACTGAGGCTAGAGATTCATCGAGCCATCTTTGAGCAAATCCCGCAAGGACGCCGAAAGTGACACCAACGATGGCCCCGATGCATACAGAAGTGAACCCGACCGTGAGTGCAATTCGCGCTCCTAACATGATGCGACTTAGCAAGTCTCTTCCGAGTTTGTCCGTGCCGAGAAGATGAGTAAGGCTCGGTGACGATAAGCGACCCCCGCTCATGTCTTGTAGCTTGTAAGGCAGCCAAAAATACGAAATTAGTGCTGTAACGGCGAGGATTCCGACAAAGGTCAAGCCAACAATTAGGGGCACAGATGCTCGGGCCTTGGTGGATTTCATAGCGAAACCCCCGTTAGTGATTTGCTGAGCCTTGGGTCGAGAATGCGCTGAGTTAGATCAGCGAGAAAACCGATGAACAGTACAGCCACCGTGCTTGCAAACAAGACCCCTTGAACTACTGGATAGTCGCGTTGAGATATCGCTTTCACAAGCAGGCTCCCAAGCCCTGGCAAATCGAAAACACTTTCCACTACGACTGCACCGACAAAAGTTGTCGCAAGCTCAATCCCGAGAATGGATATCACGGGGGCAGCCGCATTACGCAAACCATGTCTCCACATTGCCGTGATGAAGGATGAACCTAATGCTCGAGAGGTTCGGATGTAATCACTTCCCAGAACGTCTAAAGTCGCCGATCGAACATAGCGAATCAACGATGCCGACATAACTAGGGAAATAGTGCAAACGGGAAGTATTAGTGATTTAACTGCCTCGCCAAAATTACTCCATCCATCAATCGGGAAACCTCCAGCAGGGAGGATCATCAAACGTAAGGCAAAGCCAAATATGAGAAGCACGCCAACCCAAAAAACGGGAATCGCAATCCCCAATTGCGAAACCGCGTTCAGGCTTGCCCCGTACCAGGTTCTTGCCTTGTAAGCGGCAACGAACCCGAGAGGAATCGCGATCAAAACTGCAAGAAGGAAGGCCGACAAAGTTAAGGGGACGGTAATCGAAAGTCGAGAGAATATTTCCGGACCGACTGGGTATCCGCCGATAAGTGAATTTCCGAAATGAAGAGTGAAGAGTTGACCAAGCCATTTTCCGAATTGGGTAGGCATTGGCAGGTCCGTGCCGACACTGTGCCGTGCAGCTGCGATTTGTTCTGGAGTGGCACCAACTGATAACAAAGCATTAGCGGGGTCGCCTGGCAACAACCTGAGTAAAACGAAGAGCGAAATACTGGCAAGGAAAATGGAGATAAAGAGGAAGATTAATCGCCTGACTAAATATTTAAGCATTGGTCGTGCCGAGAAAACCACGTCTAGAGCGTACTGCCGAAACTGCCCAGGTGTGACAAGCGCACCTGGGCAGTTTCAGAAGGAGCATTATTCAATTGTGGGATTGTTCTAGTTCTTTGTTATCTCGTAGGCAAAGAACTGTGAATTCAAACCATTAATCGGGTAACCGCTCAATCCCGAAGATGCAACGACGATCTGCGGGTATAGGTAGATCCAATCGCTGGCCGCATCGCCAACGATGATTCTGTTGGCCCTCTTTAACAGCGCCGCTTGAGCTGATGCGGAATTAGCTTCTTCGGCCTGCGTAATTAGCTTTGTTACTGGTGGATTGTTGTAGCCCCAATAGAAATTGGGGTTTCCGTACCAGACTACGTCGCGATCATTTACGTGCTCCTGCATCGTCGCGACAAAATCGAGTTTCTTGTAGACATTGTTGTACCACTGGTCTGCAGTAATGATGTTGATATTTACCGTTACGCCTACTTTTGCCAATTCGGATTTGATGAAGACTGCAGCGGCTGGATGTGGGTCGTAGTTAGGTGTATCGAGCCTGAACGTGAAGCCATTTGGATAGCCCGCACGAGCAAGTTCTTTTTTGGCAAGCGAAACATCGTAAGGGTTAACCTTTGTGAGGTCTTCATACCATGGGTCCGTTGGAGGAACCATTGATCCAGTCAAAGTTCCGTAACTTCCCCAGATTGACTCTAGTAGTTTCTTGTTGTCGATTGCAGAAGTAATCGCTTTTCTTACGAGGGGTTTGTTGAATGGTGCTACTCGATCGTTAAAGACCAAAAGTAGTTTTGTTGTTGATGCGCCGTTATTGATCTTGAAGGCTGAAGTTTTGAACTGAGCCAACGCATCAGGACTCTGCTCGCTTGTGATTACATCGACGGCGTGGGTCAAAAGTGCGTTGTTCAGGGCGGTCGCGTCGGTGAAGTAGTGGAACACCACAGTCTGGTTCTTTGCGGCATGGCCCCAATATCCATCGAAGCGAGTCAAACTCAGAGTCGAACCGCGTTTCCACGAATCCAACCTGTATGGTCCGGTGCCGTCCTCCGTGGACGTAAGGTCTTTAGCGGATGAATTTACAATCCAGACGTAACTTAGGTTGTATACGAATGAAATCGACTTATTTGCCAAGGTGACGACGACCGACTTGGCATCGGGGGTGCTAATCAGCTTTATCGCGCCAAAACTGCTCTTGCGAGCCGATTGAGAATTCGAGCCGATTACCTTTTCAATGCTGTATTTGACGTCCGCAGATGTAAGAGTCTTACCTGAATGAAAATGAACATTTGGTCGCAAAGTGAAAGTGTAAGTGAGGCCATTTGCACTGGTCTTTGTCGAGGTAGCAAGGAGATTTTCAACCTTGCCACTGTCGCTCAACCTAAAGAGCCCCTCGTACACATTCCCATTCAGCGCTTCGGTGACGCCTTGGCCACCGCCGGCTGTGTTGTCGAGATTTTGTGGCTCGTAGAGAGAACCAATATTTATCGTCGCACTCGGATTTGCGGCGCTGGCAACAGGGATTCCTGCTACAAGTGCGAAGGCTAAGGCGCCTGCGATGGCGTACTTGCCAAACTTTCCCTTTTTCATTATTCCTTCTCTCTCGTCTTAGTTGTTCTCAGATAGTTAATGGATTTGGTAACCGTTGCGGAAAATTGGGTTGCGCTCTCCCGCTTCGACTCGGACATGGATCCGATTCTGAGCTGGCGGGAGCGGACAGTTGTAGTACGCGGAGAAACTGCACGGAGGAACGTAAGCGCGATTGAAGTCGAGAATTACATCCCCTGATGCTGGATCTCGCTTAACGATGAGAAATCTTCCTGCCGGGTAACTCTCAGTTCCGTTTGTTGGATCGGCAAAAACGAGAATTAAGGTGCCCTCATCATCAAAGGCGCTTAATGAGTAATCAACTCCTCCAATATTGGCTTTAATATCGCCAGGAACTGCTAGGTCTCGTGTTTCCTTCTTCTCTCGAGCATATTCAAATGGAACAGGCTGCGCGCTCTTGTGAGGAATGAATTTGGCTCTTATAACCCAGTCTGCATTGTACGGATAGGCATCAATTGTTTCGAAAGAGCGGATGGCTTCCGAATTGGAGTCCCAGAGACGAATACCCCGATCAGTTACTTCTCCTTTGAAATTCTTGCGTTCCTCGCGAGTTGCGACCACTGTCGGCGGTTGTCCCTTGAGTGCGCCTTCAATTGTCAACGCTTCGCCACCAGATTCCCACTGACTTGCGACAAGTGAGAGGTTCCCTCGTGCAGAAGTAACCGCGGCTAAGCGAGCCTGGCGCCACTCCTGCCACTCTTTTGGAATACCCATGTTTTTCTTCCTTTCGTAAGAATAGTCAATAAAGAACCCTTTTCAGGTTTCATTAATTCCGTATTGGTGCCTCGAGCAGGCTTGAAAACTGAAGCTAAATGAATTAGTAGAGCCAGCACAGTGCGCTGGCAGTGCGCATGAAATCTATGTGCCTGCGCGTTACATGCTCGTTGAACATTGTCGGAGATTAGCAGTCTTTACCGCTAGACCACACGCATCCTTCTTCTAAATGCAAATCAATTGCAAGGACTACTTGTGAGAGGATGAATTGTGGTCGGACTCGTTGGATTTTAGAGAAAGTACGCAAGTGTTCGTATTAGCTGCAACATTTTGTTGGATGAGGTACTGACGATCACCCAAGGTCATGTTTGCAAAAGAACCATTCGCAGTTTTAGAAGCTTTACCATAAGTCCATGCGCACTTGTCTGCGTTTTCAAATCCTGCTTGGTCGTACCAACTTAGTCCAATTGGATCTGAAACGGCCTCAACAAATTCATGTGCAATCACAGAAACCATCGCATCTGCTGCAGGATTACCATTAGGCGAGTTGGATGGCTGTGGCGCGCAAGATGCGAGGTTTGCAGAGGCGTCGCCAATAAATGCGTACTTGATTGTTGTTTGCGGTGTGTCATAGAAATAGTGGTAGGCGCACAAAGCTGACATGAAGTCGGTGACGCTCACGTTGCTCGCGGTTAGAACCAAATAAACTCCATTTGGATCCGTCTTCAAAGAATTCGTGGATAGGGCGTGGTCGACGACATCTGAAACCTGAGCTCCGGAGTCACCGTCTAGGGTCAATCCTTGCGACCCAGTATCAACAATGCAGCCTTCAACATCGGCCGTAGGCTGAACGAAGGTCTTATTGCCATTTATGAGTTGATAGTAAGTGGTATTGATCTTATTCCAGTCGGATTCTCCAAGCGAACCCAAAAAGTCATTAACGATTGCGGGCGTGGAACTTCCATTTTCCTGAGAGCAACTATTAGCGGGCCAATTTCCGTACCAAATAACGTAGATATTTGGTTCTGTAATAACTGTTCCGCCAGGTTGGTAAGTAACCGCACCAAGACCGGCGGCGAGAGAGGCGGCAGAGGCGATTGATGGCGTTGACTTTCCTGCGGTGGGTAAGAAACTAGTGATCTTCGAGTGACGGGTGTGCCCCGCGCTTGCTGCTTGCGAAAGAGCCATTGGTTGGACCAATAATGTGGTCAAAACAGCAACAGCGAAGACAGCCACCTTTTTGCGATTCATCAGATCTCCCACTCAATCTTTGCTAATAACTGGTGCAGACATTAGTGAGTGAAGGTTAACAGAGGGAGTTTTTTTTGTGAAGGAATACCCTCAAGTAAGTTACATCTCATCCCCACTGCAAGTGCATAGCAAGGAATAGGCTCTTGTTATGGACACGGTAACAATCAAGTTCCTAGGTGCTGCTTCCACGGTTACTGGTAGCAAATTTCTTGTGACGAGCGAAAAATCCAGTGTTCTTGTGGATTCTGGACTATTTCAAGGTTTGAAAAAGGATAGACAGAAGAATTGGGAGCCCTTCCCAGTAGAACCATCTTCTATAGATGCGGTTGTCCTAACTCATGCCCATCTCGACCACTGCGGCTACTTGCCACTTCTGGTTCGACAGGGTTTCCGAAATAAGATCTACGCGACTGGGTACACCATCAAATTGGCGACGGTAATACTTCGGGATTCGGCCAGATTGCAGATGGAGGATGCGAAATTCGCGGCGGAAAGGGGGTTCTCAAAACACCCAATTCCGCTACCGCTGTACGACGAAGAGGACGTCGAAAGGACTTTAAGCCATTTTTCAGAGATCAATTTCCGATCCAAAGTCACGGTGACTAAGGACGCATCGGCCACATTCATGCCTTCTGGTCACATTCTTGGCTCGGCATTTGTGCTTTTGGAGATCGCGGGGAAGGAACTTCTCTTTACCAGCGATCTTGGAAGAGACAATCACCCCCTTTTGTCGCCCCCGGATGATCCGCCATCGGTTGCTTTGGACGCGGTTATTACCGAGTCCACGTATGGGGATCGCGCACACGAAACTCCCCTTCGTTCTTTTGCTGAAGAGATCAACCTCGCAATGAAACGAGGTGGTTCAATACTTATTCCCGCATTTGCCGTTGATCGCACGGAGGTGATTTTGATGGCGTTGAGGGAATTGGTTGGCAGCGGGACGATTCCAAATATCCCAATCTACGTGGATTCACCTATGGCTCTTACTGCCCTCGACTTCTATCGAGACGCGGTTGAGAAGGACGCGCCAGAGCTTCGCAAAGGCGTTGCAAAAAAATGGAAAACCGTTGATCCATTCAATCCCGGAAATCTTTTCGAGATGCGCACGGTGGAAGAGTCGAAATCTCTCAACGAGATATCTGAGACAAGCATCATTATTTCGGCAAGTGGAATGGGTACCGGTGGCCGAGTAGTTCATCACATGGCGAATATGCTGCCCGATCCTCGGAACACTGTCATTCTGGTCGGATTTCAGGCAGCAGGAAGTAGAGGGCGCTCGCTTGAGGAAGGCCAACCTAGGGTAAAGATCCACGGCAAATGGATTCCAGTGCATGCTTCAATTGTGAAGATTGAGAGTTTTTCTGTGCATGCCGATTCGAACGAGCTGGTCTCCTGGTTGAGACAGGTCAAGCATCCAAAGAAAGTTTTTGTTGTTCATGGCGAGCCAGAATCTGAAGAGGCTTTAGCCGAACGCCTGCGTCAGCAACTCGGCTGGAATGTGATGGTGCCGAAAAGCGAAGAAGCGTTCGAACTAGATTAAGGGCATCACTTAATCCAGATCCACCCCGACTTGTCGGTGATCGTGTAGCGATTCAGAGACGGGATTGAATCTTTTGGCGACCCGTTGGGGCCGAGTACAACTTCGCCAGTAGAGGCCTGATACACAGATCCTTGGCTTACGCAAATAAGTTGAGTCTTCTTTAGTGTTACAACTTCACCCTTCGAAGTGCACGTTCCATCGAGGGCAATTAGCCCGTTCTTGGTTTTAGTAAGGATAACCTCGATGGTCTTGTGTGAAGGTTCCACTCCCCTGTAAACAAGGGACTGGCCAATCTTCACGTCCTTCAGAGCAGATGATTTCGTTAGCTTTGCACCAAGAGGGTCATCGGACTTAGTGATTGATGTCGATGCTTCAGCGACGGCCAGAACGCTAGTTATAAGGAGTGCACCCATGGCGACAATAAATAATTTTCGCCGGTTTTTTACCACCCATGAAGATTACTCTGATTCGACTTCTGCTTCAATCATTTTTTCAACTTTACGTTTTATATAGATGAATACGATGATCGCTACAGATATAAACCCAATCGCCCAGTATTTTAGGGCGTGCTCCACTTTGGCCAGTTTGTCGGAAAATTCGTAACCCAATAGGACGATGACCGTTGAAAAGAGGATTCCACCGGCGGCGTTCCACTTAAGAAATACTCTGTAAGGAACGTTGTTCATGCCCGCCAAAGCCGGCACCAAAGCCCGAAGTAGAGCCTGCGCTCGTCCGAAGAAAATTGCCCCGCCGTGGTACTTATCAAATATTCGCTGTGCCAACTGCCAGCGCTTATCGCCGACTAAATTGCCCATTCGAGAGAGCTTGATCCTTGGTCCAAAATGCTTCCCAACTTCATATCCCACAGAGTCCCCCGCAATTGCTCCTAATATCGCGCAGAGGAGGAAGAGCCAGAGTGGCCAGACTTTGTGGTGCGAGAGGACCCCCCCTATGAGAAGCGAAGTTTCACCTGGTAACACAAATCCGACGAAAGCCGCCGCTTCGGTAAATGCAAGAAGGATGAGCAGCAAGAAGAGCGGAATTTGAAGATGATTGGTGACTAGCCAGTCGGATGTGGTCTGAATCCAGTGAGACATGGGGTAAGCCTATTGGTAGGCACTATCTTTATCTCTTGTGACAAGAAAACAGAATCCGCCAGTGGTTCTAATGCTTGTTGCCACCTCAGTAGCGCGTGATACGCGAGTCTTGCGTGAGGCCGGGTGCTTGGTGGATCTCGGGATGGAAGTAGTGATAGTTGGCCGAGATGTGCCCGCGGATTTTGCTCCACCGAAAGGAATTTCGATTCTCCAAGCGTCTGGCGGGTCGGGATTGCGACCTTCATCGATGGGTTCACTCACGACCAAGAGATTGCCCCCACATCTTCGTTTTGCCAGATGGTTTCTCTTGCCCACTCACCGAAAGAAGTCATTTAGCGCATGGGCAGACGGAGCGTATGAACTCGCTTCGCCGTTGAATTTCGAAGCCCTACACGCTCATGATTTCACCGCCCTAGAACTGGGTGCGCGCCTCGCGAGAGAGCACGCAGTACCTCTTGTATATGACAGTCATGAATGGTGGACAGGCAGACAGCGGCAATACCGTCCCACACCGATTATGGATCGTCGTGAAGCCAGGACTGAAGCAAAATTTGCGAGCCAAGCAGCGGCAGTGATCACGGTCGGAGAATCCATCGCCGAACTTATTGAGCGCGAACGCGGAGTGAAGAAAGTATTTGTTGTGCGAAATAGTTTTCCAATCGACTCATCGAGTCCAAAGTCAGTCCGCTGGGCCGCGGGTTTCTGACGGGTCTGATCAACAAGCCGGAAGACTTTGCGGAAGACGACTACAGGCGTCAAAGCCCGCGTTTCCAGGGGGATAATTTCGCCAGGAATATTCAGTTGGTCGCGCTGGTGAAGGCCTTGGCTTCGAAACAAGGCTGCACTGCGGGGCAGCTGGCGCTCGCGTGGGTGCTTTCCCAGGGTGAGGATCTCGTACCGATCCCCGGCACGAAGCGCCGGCGCTTTCTCGAGGAAAACGTCGCGGCGGTCGATATTGAATTGAC
>JANXZF010000133.1 GCA_025355665.1 Actinomycetes bacterium | reverse complement strand
GAAGGCAGATTCCTCACGTGTTCCTCACCCGTTCGCCGCTAATCCGTTCCCGAAGGAACTTCATCGCTCGACTTGCATGTGTTAAGCACGCCGCCAGCGTTCGTCCTGAGCCAGGATCAAACTCTCCATAGAAAGTTTTTTTCTGGCGTACAGACATAAACAACTGTCGTTATTTTTTGTCTTTATCCAAAGGAAATCAACGGGCATAGCTATTTCCCAACTGGTAGACCAGAAGGGTTTTTTGCCATACCTCATTGAGATATTTATTCGTGGTCTCCGCTCGCACGCTCAAAACCCGAAAGTTTTTACGCATGACAAGAAGAGCCACATTGGCATTGACTTATTAGCACGCTGTTGAGTTCTCAAGGTACGGATGCGCACTGCGTCCGAAGATTTCTCTTCATTTTCAGGGCAGACCCACAAATCTAGTCCAGGGGCGCAACGGGGTCAAACCCGCGCAGAACCACTAACTTCGAATCTGAAGGAAGTTCTTGCTGTCCGGCCTTAATTCGTCCGGTGCACTGCAAGGAGCGTAACTATATGTGCCCTGGAGCAAAGGGTCAAATCGGGCAGACAGCAAATTCCCATTTGCTAAAACCCTTATAAATCAACGCTTTTGGACCACCTCTACGGCCGCTAGATCTCGCTTGCCTTTTCTAAGGATCGCGAATCTGCCGAAAATGAAGTCATTTGACGAGGGTGAAAAGTCCTCTCCGGCGATCTTTTCGTTGTTGAGATACGCCCCACCCTCCTTGACGATTCGGCGTGCTGCAGACTTCGAATCGACCACTCCAGAGGCCACAATGAGGTCAACCCAGCTCGGAATATCGTTCAAAGAGGCCAAAAAAGTCCGCGGGAGCTCGGAAAGAGCGCTCTCAAGCGTGGCCTCGTCCAAATCGTGAAGCTCGCCCTGGCCAAATAGGGCCCGAGATGCCGCCTCAACACGTTCACAGTCTTGGGGACTGTGAACCAAGGATGTGAGTTCGCGGGCCAACGCTCGGTGTGCAATGCGAAGTCCTGGATTCTCGAGATGTGATTTTTCTAACGCTTCAATGTCCGCTTTAGGTAAGAACGAAAAAACTTTCAAGAAATTTATAACGTCGCGATCCTCGGTGTTCAACCAATACTGGAAGAAAGCGAAAGGAGATGTCATCGCTGGATCCAGCCAAACCGATCCGCCTGCGGTCTTTCCGAATTTTGTGCCATCAGATTTCATCAGCAAAGGAACTGTCATCGCATGGGCACTCTCAGATTCAGCACGACGAATCAGATCGAGACCTGCAACTATGTTGCCCCACTGATCAGAGCCGCCTACTTGCAATGTGCAATCAAATCTTCGAAATAGTTCAAGAAAATCAAGGGATTGCAGCACTTGGTAAGAAAATTCGGTGTACGAAATTCCACCGCCTTCAAGCCGTGCCGAAACAGATTCTTTCGCAAGCATTTGATTCACACTGAAATGTTTTCCGATGTCGCGAAGAAATTCGATCGCAGACATTGGTGCGGTCCAGTCGAGATTGTTCACGACTCGAGCAGGATTGGATGGCGCTTCAAAATCGAGGTACTTGGAAACTTGTTCGCGAATGCGAACCACCCACTGCTCCACAATTTCTTCGCTATTTAGAGAACGCTCTTCATTCTTTCCACTCGGATCTCCTACAAGACCGGTGGCTCCGCCGACCAATGCGATCGGTAAATGCCCAGCCAACTGAAATCTACGCAGTACAAGTAGTACGACGAGGTTTCCCACGTGCAAACTAGGTGCCGTAGGGTCAAAACCACAGTAGAGAGTTGTCGGCTTTGATAAGGCCTCTAGAAGGGCTTTCTCGTCAGTTGATTGCGCAAGAAGTCCGCGCCATTTCAGGTCTTCTAGAAGATTCATTGCCCCATCATGCCCGAAAAGTGGTTGGCCTTGTCGGCAAACCATTTCTCGGACGCGGAGATTTTCGATTCTAGCTCGGAAATTTGATTGGCGACCGCCGTGGGTGCCGTACCGCCGAAAGTCGTCCGCGATGTCAGGGCCCCGCTAACAGTCAGCACGCCTCGCACCTCAGGAGTTAAACCCGGGTGAATCGAAGAGAATTCAGTGTCGGACAACTCGTGTAATTCGCGATTTGTTGATTCGCAAAGATGCACGCACTTTCCGGCCGCCTCATGCGCTTGGGCAAAGGGAACTCCACTTTGAACTAGGAAGTCCGCTATTTCAGTCGCCAATGAGAAGCCTGTCGAAGCCGCAACACTCATTTTCGCGCGATCAAATGTGGTTGTGGCGACCATTCCAGTAAAGGCCGGAAGAACCAGAGTCAGTGTGTCGATGGAATTGAAAAGTGGCTCTTTGTCTTCCTGAAGGTCACGGTTGTAGGCAAATGGCAAACCTTTAAGCATCGCAAGAACAGATGTCAGGTTTCCAATTAGCCGGCCCGCTTTTCCGCGAGCAAGTTCGGCGATATCGGGATTCTTTTTCTGAGGCATGATCGAAGACCCAGTTGCGTAGGCATCATCCAATTTTGCCCACCCGAACTCGGTACTGGACCAAAGACACCACTCCTCCCCCATTCGGGAAAGGTGAATCCCGATCATGGAAAGAATAAAGAGTGCTTCTGCAACAAAATCCCGATCGCTAACGGCATCGATGCTATTTGCGATTGCCGCATCGAATCCGAGATCTCGGGCACTTGCCTCCGGATCCAATTGCAGAGAGGAACCTGCAAGGGCGCCAGCGCCGAGGGGTGATCTCGACGTTCGCAAGTACCAATCCTTGATTCGATCAAGATCACGATCTAGTGAGTGAACATGCTTCGCCAGTTCATGACCGAAGATGACTGGTTGTGCATGTTGGAGATGAGTAAAACCGGGCGCGGGCGCGTCCGAGTATTCAGCTGCCTTAGAAAGAATTGCCCATTGCAAAGCAATAATAATCTTCGACAACTCAAGCATGTGATCAAGTGCGAATAAACGAAGATCCGTCGCAACTTGATCATTCCTGGATCGGCCAGCACGGAGCGAGCCTCCGATCGGTCCCAGACGTTCTGTCATCACTCTTTCGAGTGCGCTATGAACATCCTCATCGGCCGCAGATGGCGTAAGAGATCCATTACGAACCTCCTTCTGCATTTGCTTCAGTGCACTTCTGATCTTTTCGGCATCCGAAACTTCAATGAGGTCTGCTCTTTCGAGAACTGCAAGATGTGCAAGTGAGGAGCGAATGTCATAGGGAGCCAGTCGCCAGTCGAATTCGATACTTTGCGACAGCGCAAAGACATCTCCAGCAGGACCACTGAAGAATCTACCTCCCCATAACGCCATCGCTATTTCGCCTTCAGATTTCTTGCAGAGGCAATTCGCGTTGGAAGGCCCCACAGGTCGACGAATCCCTTGGCCAAAGATTGATCAAAGGTGTCGCCTTCATCGTAAGTCGCCATGTCAAAATCATAGAGAGACGTATCGCTACGACGCCCCGTTACCCAGCACCGACCGGCATGCATTTTCAATCGCACATCGCCACTCACATACTCGTTCGCATAGTTAAATACGCCATCAAGGGCTTCTCTAAGAGGCGAGAACCAGAGGCCGTCGTAAACGAGCTCCCCCCAGCGCTGTTCGCTGCTGCGTTTGAACCGTGCCAGGTCACGTTCGACGCATACATTTTCCAACTCTTGATGCGCGGTAATCAAAGCCAATGCACCGGGTGCTTCATAGACTTCACGACTTTTGATTCCAACAAGTCGATCTTCAACCATATCGAGACGACCAACCCCTTGCGCCCCAGCACGACGATTCAGTTCAACGATGGCTTGCAACATCGTGACAGGTCGACCGTCGATCGCAGTTGGTGCTCCCTTGGTGAAGGTGATGATGACTTCATCAGCCTCTCGGGGAAGTGATGGATCCTGGGTATAGGAATAGACGGCCTCTGTTGGCGCATTCCAAATGTCTTCTAGGAAGCCAGTCTCAACCGCACGACCCCATACGTTTTGATCAATTGAAAATGGGTTCTTCTTTGTTGTCTCGATCGGCAAGTTTTTCTCGTGCGCAAAAGCAATTGCCTTGTCTCGAGTCATGCCTGAGTCACGAACAGGTGCGTAGGAAGTTAGGTCGGGCGCAAGTGCACCGGTGCCAACTTCGAAGCGAACTTGGTCGTTGCCTTTGCCAGTGCAGCCGTGGGCGACTCTGGAAGCGCCGTGCTTTCTGGCAGCGGCAACAAGATGCTTCACAATTAAAGGTCGAGACAGTGCCGACACGAGTGGATAGCGGTCCATGTAAAGAGCGTTGGCTTTTAGCGCAGGTAGGCAGTACTCGTCGGCAAACTCCTCGCGAGCGTCAACGACTTCTGCCGCGATCGCGCCACATGCGAGTGCACGTTCCTTGATCACCTGAAGGTCTTCGCCTTCTTGTCCGACATCCACGGCGACGGCGATAACTTCCGCGCCGGTCTCACGTTCGATCCATCCGATAGCGACAGAGGTATCCAATCCTCCGGAATAAGCAAGAACTATCTTTTCTTTCATGAGTGGGCTCCTCGACTTGTCGTCTTCTTAGTTGAATTTCTAATTGGTTGTGCAATCCTTAATAATTCTTTTGCCAAGGCGGCTCCGCCTGTACTTCTTTTTGAAATGAGAAGCACAGTGTCATCTCCGGCAATTGTTCCGATTACCGACGCCAACTGACCGTGAGTTCGTGCGCCATCAAGGGCGCTTGCAAGAAGTTGGGCTCCACCGGGTGGCGTGCGGACAACTGCAAGATTTGCACTCGATTCCACCGAAAGGATCAGCTCAGAAGGAAGAGAGATGACTCGAGAAAGGGTCTGCGCCTCGTCCTGAGGCAAGTGGTAAATAGCCGAGCCATCCCGTTTGCGTCCTCGAAAGGCTCCAATGTCCTCAAGATCACGGCTCGCAGTTGCCTGGGTGACTGTGAATCCCGCTTTTGCCAGCAAGCCGACCAAATCAGATTGCGAATGCACGGAACCGGCTTGTACTAGGGAGATCACTTTTGCTCTTCTGGCCGATGCACTCCCCCTTCTGGCTTCAGTCATGATTTACCTCCGACAGAACGTTCGTGAAGATCGTTATGAATTTCTTTACCTCTTTCTCGGTGACGGTTAAAGCAGGTGCAATTCTTATTACGTTGGGTGTCGGCGCATTTACAATTACGCCAGCAGCGAGCAATCCATCTCGAATACCGAAGGCAATATCCGCATTGAATACGATGCCGAGTAGAAGGCCCCGACCTCTAACCTCAGCAACTCCGGGAAGTTTGGAAATCTCCGATTTCAGAATGGCTTCTTGATGCCTCGTCTTTTCTATCAAAGATTTCTTCTCGATTACATCAATGACCGCCAGTGCACTCGCACACGCGACAGGGTTTCCCCCGAATGTTGAACCATGATCTCCTGGTTCGAAGAAACGCGACGTACGGCCAAGTGCGATCATCGCACCAATTGGCAACCCACCGCCGAGACCTTTGGCCAAGGTGATGATGTCAGGGGTAATGCCTTCGTGTTCGAAACCAAACCACTGCCCAGTTCTACCTATTCCAGTCTGCACGCAATCAACGACCATCAGTGCTCCCGCTCGATCGCAAATATCGCGAACTCCTCGCAAGTATCCGGCAGGCGGCACGATAACTCCGGCTTCACCGAGTATCGGTTCAATGATGACCATTGCGGTGCGACGATTCACTTTTCGCTTCATCGCCTCTAAATCACCGTAGGGAACGTGCACAACACCTGGCACCAATGGTTCAAATGGAGTTCGTTTGGCAGGTTGACCCGTAAGGGTAAGGGAACCCATTGTTCGGCCATGAAACGCACCCTCTGCGGCAACGATGTTGGTTCTGCCAGTTTTGCGTGAGAGCTTGAGTGCGGCTTCATTGGCTTCAGCGCCCGAATTGCAGAAGAAGACACGGGCACCGGTGTCCCCGGTGAGTGATTGCAACTTTTCAGCAAGAGCGATAACTCCTGGGTGAATAAAGAAATTGCTGACGTGACCAAGAGTCGAGATCTGCTTGCTCACAGCACTTGTTATCGCCGGATGTGAGTGTCCAAGCACGTTTGTTGCGATGCCGCCAAGGAAGTCGAGGTAGGAATTACCGTCAGAATCTTTGACGACAAGCCCCTTGCCGCTCATAAGCGTTATTTGCGGAACGCCGTAATTTGATTGAATGGCGCTCTCCCACCGGGCAGGAAAGGCTCTAGTCGATTTCTTCACGGAAGAACCACCGTTCCGCCAATTCCTCGCAAAGCCAATGCAAAACTCATTGGATCCTTTCCATCAATGACACGCACACTATGCGCACCGGCATGTATGGCACTCAGGCAAGCCGCCACTTTCGGTGCCATCCCCTCGGTGAATTCGCCTTTAATGGCTTCAAGTTCAAAAGCTCGAATCGACGAGATCAACGACGAGGTATCTGGCCATTTCTTGTATATCCCTGGAACGTCCGTCATGAAAATCAAACTAGATGCCTGCAATGCGCCAGCAATGGCCGCAGCAGCCAAATCGGCGTTTACGTTTAGACCAGTATTGGAGTCTTCACGAGTTTCATCACCCAGGGCGGCGATCGGAGAAACGACTGGAAGGAAACCTGAATCGATGAGTGAATCCAAGATAGCCCCGTCCACTCGCACGACTTCGCCCACTTGACCCAAATCTGCAGATGCCCCATTTACAAGATTGTTCAACTTCTTTGCCACCAGGAGTCCGCCGTCACGGCCAGTTATACCTACGGCGTTGAGCCCGGCGTTTCGAAGTTGGGCGACTACATTTCGAAGGACTTGTCCACTGAGTACTTTTTGAACAACCTCAAAGACTTCAGGCGAGGTGACTCTAAATCCACCATTGAATTCAGGTTCGATATTCGCCGCCTTGAGAGCCGCATCGATCTGGGGTCCGCCTCCATGCACAATAACGCAATCTTCGCCAATATCGAGAACTCCTTGAACGGCCTTTGCAAAAAGCCCATCAGCATCGCTCATCGCATGACCGCCGAACTTGATAACGATCATGTCGCATACGCCGAATTGTCGTGGACATAATCGTGACTTAAGTCGTTCGTGAGAATAGTCGCGACGTATGTGCCGGCCTTGAGGTCGATGATGATTTCAATTTCGCTTCCTGAAAGATCTACAAGATCGCGATCTTCTCCTGGTCCGCTTTCCTTGGCCACCATGACGCCATTTAGGGTGACATCCAAGTTCATCGGGTCGAACTCCGCCTTCGCGGTTCCAACAGATGCAAGAATCCTCCCCCAATTTGGGTCGCCACCAAAAAGAGCGCACTTAAGCAAGTTATTTCTGGCGCATGCTCTTCCCACATTTACCGCATCTTCTTCGCTTGCCGCATTCTTGACGATAATCGACACAACCTTGGTATGACCTTCGGCATCTTGTATAAGTTGCATTGCCAGTGAAGCACAGACATCTTGAAGTATTTCTTCAAGTTGATCATCAGTAATAGACATGTCGGACGCGCCGGATGCAAGGAAAAGTACGGTGTCGTTAGTGGATGTACATCCGTCGGAATCTATGCGATTGAATGTTCTGTCACAGACGCGCGTAAACACTTTTTCCAGATTAGCTGGCGCTACTACCGCGTCCGTCATGATTACAGAAAGCATTGTGGCTAAAGACGGTGCCAGCATTCCCGCGCCCTTTGCAATGCCCGTTGTAGTGACTCCGAATTTCGCACTCATTGCAATTTTGGGAACGGAATCTGTTGTCATGATCGCCCTCGCGGCCGACTCCAAACCGTCCTGAGAGAGAAGCGGAACAATCTCATCAATACCCGATAGGACTTTCTTCATCGGAAGAAGTTCGCCGATTAAACCTGTTGAGCAAACAGCTACGTCGGCAGAGGAGATTCCCAAAAGTTGCGCTACATACTCTGCGCTCTTGTGCGTATCAGCAAAGCCTTGAGGACCGGTACAAGCGTTCGCGCCACCAGAATTTAGAAGAACAGCACTAACAATTCCATCTGCAACCACCTGCTTGGTCCAAGTTACGGGGGCCGCAACAACCTTATTTGTAGTAAATGCGGCGGCTCCCACATGAGTGGGACCTAGGTTTTCGAGAATTGTTAGATCAAGGGCGCCTGAGGATTTGAGGCCCGCCGCGACGGCGCCGGCACGAAATCCCAATGGGAGCTTCATGCGCCAATTCCCTCGAACTTTATACCGGAGTTTTCAGGTAGACCTGCGATAAGATTGGCGTTTTGGATCGCTTGTCCGGCAGCGCCCTTTCCCAAATTGTCTATCGCCACCGAAACAATCGCACGGTTTGTATGGGCGTCAACGGCAACTTGAATTTGAGTGTGGTTGCTCCCAAGTACGGCTGAAGTCTTTGGCATTTGCCCATCTTCAAGCAACGTCACAAATTCTTCATCTTCATAATATTTAGAAAAGAGGGCGCGCAAGTCTTCCGCGCCAATATCTTCGGAAAGTTTGGCGGTAACCGTGCCCAGAATTCCCCTGGGCATGGGGGCCAATATGGGAGTAAACGAAATCTTCACTTCAACCCCGGATAGCGCAGTAAGCGCTTCTTCGATTTCCGGCGTGTGTTGATGAATCCCACCGAATTTGTATGAAGTAAGTGATCCCATTACCTCGCTCGCAAGAAGTGAGATCTTGGCACTTCTTCCAGCGCCAGTAGTTCCTGAAGCGGCTACTACGACAATGTCGGAGGAGTCCACCACTGGAAGTATTGGGGCCGACGCAAGGGCGATAGCCGTTGCATAGCAACCTGGGTTGGCGACGCGCTTCGATGCGATTACACGTTCTCTGAACTTTTTGAGTTCAGGAAGGCCATAAACCCAGGTCCCGGCATGCTCTCCGCCGTAATAGGTCTGCCATGAATGCGGATTGGCAAGTCGGAAATCGGCTCCAAGGTCAACGACAAGTTGGTCGGGTTGAAGATAAGGGACCACTTTTGCCGATTCTCCATGCGGAAGTGCAATAAAAACCAATTCGCATTTTGCTAGTTCTTTGTGGTCTAACTGGGAGAACGTTGCACTCCCGAGGGGTGCAAGTTGAGGATGGACGGCCGATATCCGCTCCCCGGCGTTCGCGTTGGCAGTGATGTGCGAGGGGTTGAATGAAGGATGGCCCTGCAACAACCGGAGCAATTCGCCTCCGGCGTATCCACTGGCACCTAGCACCGCAGTATTCATGAACAAAGGGTACAGGATCGATCTATAACTATGCAATTTGATGCATAGTTATGCAGAGCGGAGGGTTGCCCCCAGTTTTGCTCTTGCCGCCTCTACCGCCGCCTCTCGCATTTCCGAGATTTCTGCACCAGTAAGAGTGCGATCCGGGGCCCTGAAACTCAATGTGTAGGCGAGGGATATCTTGCCTTCGCCGATTCTATCGTAGCGATCAAAGAGCACCACCGACTCGAGCATTGCGCCGGCGCCGCTCTTGAGGGCATCAATGACTTCGGCGTTAGTGACGTGCTCGTCGACTATAAGCGCGATGTCTTGCACCGCAATCGGCATCGTGCCAATCACCGGGGCAACAAGGACTCCGTGATCGGGGATAGCCGAGAGATTTACCACGAATGCACAAGCCCTCTCAGGCAATCCAAATGCAGCCACAACTCGTGGATGAAGTTCTCCGGCATGGGCTAGAACTTTTCCGTCAACCAATAGCTCAGCACATCGTCCTGGATGCCAAGGAGCAAAATCCGATCGCTTGATTGTCCAATTGGCATTGCAGGAAGCGAGAATTGATTCGGCGAATTCAATCGCGTCATTCCAGTCGTAATCTCGCCCTTCGCCCCGCCAATCATCAACTAGGGCCTTGCCAATTAATACCCCGCCGACATGAATGGGTTGCGCCGGCACGCCCGCATAGATCTGGTCGATCGCTTTTTGAGATGGACGCCGATCTGTAGCTGGATTTTCAATCGCTGGAAGTTTCGACGTATTTCGAAAAATGGAACCAACTTCGAATAGACCAAAATCGCGAGCACCTCTGCTCAAATTAATGGCTGCAGATTGAATCAGACCTGGAATGAGATGCGTTCGCAAAAGTGGGGCATCTTCTGACATCGGGTTAACTATTCGAAAAGCGTTGGCTCGATCGCCTGTATATCCCATGAGCTTTATCGTCGACTCCGAGACGAACGGATAAGTCTGAACTTCAACCAACCCTTTGTCCGAAAGAAGTTGGGAAAGAATACGCAAGCGGATTTGGAATTTAGTCAGGCCAGGACTTACAGGGTGGTGCGGCAATATTGAGGGAATAGCGTCATAGCCAACCATGCGAGCTACTTCTTCGACAAAATCAGCAGGTAATAGCAGATCGTTGCGCCAAGATGGCGGATCTATGCGCCACAGGGAGTCGCTCTTTTCATCTATGTCGCAACCAATTAGAAGTAACATCTCGCGCACTTGTGCAACAGAGATGTCAGCGCCAGTCAACTTGGCTGCATAATCGGGATCGAAATCGACAATGGGTGAATGCTTCGGTTCGCCGTCAGACTGAGAGTCCACATGTTTGGCGCCGCCGAATTCGATGAGAAGACTTGCTGCGCGTGCCGAGGCATATTCGGCCAACGAGGGGTCCACTCCCCGTTCGAATCTGCGTGATGCTTCGGTGGAAAGCTTGTGCCGTCGTGCATTTTTGGCAATCGAAATCGGATCGAATCTCGCAGCTTCGATCGCCAAAGATGTGGTCATCGGTCCGACTTCCGAGTTTTCTCCGCCCATGGTCCCTGCGAGGGCTAAAGCCCTGTCGTCATCTGCGACCAATAAATCTTCCGGCGACAAAGTCCGTTCTTGTCCATCTAAAGTCTTGAAGGCAGTTGTCTTTCCGGCCTTTCGAATTTGCAGGGTCCCTGTAATCTGCTGACGATCAAAAGCGTGCAATGGTTGTCCCAGTTCGAGCATCACGTAATTGGTGATATCCACCGCCAAAGAGATTGAGCGCATTCCGCACTTCTCGATCCTCCTGCGCATCCACAAAGGAGACTGTGCCTTTGGATCAAATTCCGCCAAGGTGCGGACGTGAATGACGCAGGCGCCGTCATGAATTTTTGGAACCACTCCAAGACCTGTCTTGGCGAAGTTATCGGTTTTTATCGATGCCACCGGGTCAGAGTACGTAACGCCAATAGCTGCCGATGCTTCGCGAGCAATGCCACGCACCGAAAGGGCGTAACCACGATCAGGGTTGATCGCGATATCAAATATCACGTCATGAATTTCCAGCAACTGATGAGCATCAGAACCAGGTCGCGAACAAAGCGCAGGAAGAACCATGATCCCCGAGTGATCATCACTCAGTCCCAATTCGCGAGAGGAGCAGATCATTCCGTTGCTTACTTTGCCGTACGTTTCACGCTGACTGATCGCGAAACCTCCTGGAAGAGAAGCGCCTGGAAGTGCAACTACCACCAAGTCACCCACGTCGAAGTTAGAAGCCCCGCAAATGACGAACCTCGTCTCGGGTTCGCCGCAATCCAACTCAACCCATCGAATTGGTTTCTTGAACTCGGTGGTCTCTTCAATTTTGACAATCCGGCCAACTACGAGCGGACCAGTTACTTCCAAGCCTTGATGGTCAATCTCCTCAACTTCAAAGCCAACGCGGACCAGCGCCTCTCCAATTTCCTCCGCCGTCATTGCAAGAGGAATGTCGGCATACTCCCGAATCCAGGACAGAGGGACGCGCATTAGAGTCCCACCCCAAAGGCGCGGCTAAATCGCAGATCGCCTTCGACGATATCGCGCATGTCAGAAATTCCGTGTCGCACGATTAAGGTGCGCTCGAGCCCCATTCCGAATGCAAAGCCACTGAATTCAGATGAATCGATTCCACAAGCTGCTAAGACCTTTGGGTTGACCATTCCGCAGCCACCCCATTCGATCCATCGTCCATTGAAGAAGACGTCCACTTCGGCACTTGGTTCGGTGAATGGGAAGAATGAGGGTCGCAATCGAGTAACAGAATCCTCGCCGAACATCTTACGGGCAAAGAGATCAAGTGTCCCCTTAAGGTGCGCCATCGTAATTCCACGATCAACAACCAAACCTTCGACCTGGGCGAAGACTGGCGTGTGAGTGGCATCCAATTCATCTGCACGGAAAGTCCGACCAGGACAGATAACGTATATCGGCGGTTGCTTTTCAAGCATCGTGCGAATTTGTACTGGGGAGGTATGGGTGCGCAGAACAAGTTTGGCTTCGAGTGGTTCCACAAAGAAGGTGTCCTGCATCGTGCGAGCAGGATGGTCGGCGGGAATATTCAAAGCATCGAAGTTGAGCCATTCGGCCTCAAGTTCAGGTCCCTCGGAGATTCCGTATCCCTGCGCTATGAAGAAATCGCAAATCTCATTCTTCAGAAGTGTGATTGGATGAAGTCCGCCTCGATGCCCACGAGCCGAAGTCAACGTCACATCTACAATTTCTTCAAGTAAAACTTTCTCGTCCCTCAAAATTTCAAGAGCCTCTTTGCGCGAGTCCAGCGAGGCAGTGACCGCTGCCCGTGCCTCGCCAATCATCTTTCCGAGCCGCGCCCGCTCTTCTGCGGGTGCAGTTCCGAGGGATCTACTAGCTTGAGCAATGGGGGACTTATCTCCCGCATGAGCTAAGCGCGCGCTCTTAAGTTCTTCGAGGTCGTTGGCTAATGAAATGGCAGAAATGGCCTCAACGACCCATTGGTCGAGCGCCTTTTCCGAAACCATGGCGCGAGTCTACTGGGCGCGATGCTGAAGTTGCGTCACATAAAACATGACAATGGATGCGGCTGCGGCGAGGTTGAGGCTTTCGGCATTTCCAGGAATAGGTATTGAAATCGACGTCACTCGTGGTTGGTCATCCCATTGCGGCAATCCACGCGCCTCATTGCCAAAGATCCAAAGCGAAGGGTCATCAAACTCAATATTGAGCAGTGATTTCTGGGCTTCGACGTCGAGTGCGAAAATCGAATCGTTAGGCCACGCAGAAAATAGCTCTGCCATGTCTACCCGCTCCGCCACGGGAAGATGCCACAACGACCCTGCACTGGCGCGCACGACTTTTGGAGAAAATAAATCGACACTGTTGGCAGAGGTGATGACTCCAGAAAAACCAGTGGCGTCGGCCGTACGCAAAATCGTGCCGGCATTCCCCGGATCTTGTATTTCGTGAAGATAAATATATTTTCGCCCTGCATCGATATGGATATCGGCCAGAGACAATTCGGGAAGTTCGCAGATGCCGATAATTCCTTGCGGTGTGACTGTTTCCCCCATGGCGCTCATCACCGAATCCGACACATCAACCGCATTTAAGTGATTTATAGAAAGACCTTCTGCTGCAATCTTCAAACGTGCACTCGTCGTCAGATAGAGAGTTTCGATCTTTGGAGATGATTCAGGTTTGGCGGCTTCACGAAGGAACTGCATCCCCTCGGCAATAAACAACCCAGATTCACGTCGCTCTTTCTTTCCCCTTGAACCAATAAGACCCTTCACTCGCGCGATATGAGGCGAATGAAGGCTCTCAATCATTGGATCGAGCTTATGAAATTAAACGAGGCTCTTGCGGGCAACTTCCACAAGAGTCTTGAAGGTTTCTGGCTCATTTGTTGCGAGTTCAGAAAGAACACGACGATCCACTTCGACACCCGCGGCTTTTAGGCCCTGGATGAAGCGGTTGTAAGTAAGTCCGTTTGCTCGGCTCGCTGCGTTAATGCGCTGGATCCAGAGTTGGCGGAAATCGCCTTTCTTGTCCTTGCGGTCATTGAACGCATAAACCATTGAGTGAGTAAGTTGCTCTTTAGCCTTTGCATAAAGACGTGATCGTTGACCACGGTATCCACTGGCGCGTTCGAGAGTTGTACGACGCTTCTTTGCGGCATGAACGCCACGCTTGACTCTTGCCATTTAAGTGACGCTCCTTACTTCAAACCAAGCATGCGCTTGGCTGTAAAAGTTGTTGTTGGCTTGGCCGCTACATCATTGGTGAGACGGCGTGTTTGACGCGAAGACTTGCGCTCAAGAAGGTGGCGCTTGCCAGCTCGCTCGTGCATGATCTTCCCAGATCCGGTGACGCGGAAAGTCTTCTTTGCGCCACTGTGCGTTTTCATCTTTGGCATGTTCGCGTTCCTCTCGTTCGTGCTCGTACAGAAATTCTTACTGGCCTTCTTGTTCCTTTGCCACAGCATCTGCCTTCGCTTTACGCGCGGCCTTCTGCTCTGCCACTGCTTCGGTCTTTCGTTTCGTTGGGCCCAAGACCATGGTCATATTTCGACCCTCTTGCTTCGGCGCAAACTCCACAAAACCGAATTCGCTAATATCTTGAGCCAGCTTCTGCAAGAGTCGGTAACCCAACTCAGGCCTTGTCTGCTCACGACCACGAAATTGCATTGTTATCTTTACCTTGTCGCCACCGCGAAGGAATTTCTCGATATGAGCCCGCTTGGTCTCATAGTCGTGACTTTCGATCTTTGGTCGCATCCGAACCTCTTTAACCACAATGTGGGTCTGGTTCTGTCGCGCTTCCCGTGCCTTCTGTGCGATCTCGTACTTATACTTTCCGAAATCCATGATCTTGCATACGGGTGGATTGGCATCTGGGGCGATCTCAACTAGGTCAAGACCAATTTCATCTGCCATTCTCAAAGCGGTATCGATATCGACAACTCCGATTTGTTCAGCGGTGGGACCGATGAGACGAACTTGAGGGACGCGAATGCGATCGTTGATGCGTGCTTCAGTGCTGATAAATACTCCTCCATGACATGTGGTGTCCGGTGACTATTCGCTGCAAACGCGAGCACCGCAAGAAAGTCCCAAATAGGACTTCGACGTACCCAATCGCCTTGGCAATGAAGGTGGGAGCGGTGACTCCACTTGCAGTGGCTAAACCACTGGTCTGGCGCAAGGGTACTAGACGGCGCTCATAGGGGGAAATCGAAGACTTTAGCCTCCGATCGCGTGAACTCCCCCGTCAACGTGGATGATTTCACCTGTTGTTTTAGGCAGCCAATCGGACAGGAGGACGCATACTGCCTTGGCCGCAGGAACTGGATCATTGAAATCCCATTCTAAAGCCGACCTTTGGTCCCATAAATTGCCCAATAATTCGAACCCTGGAATGGATCTGGCTGCAATCGTGCTCAATGGCCCGGCCGCCACGAGGTTTACGCGGACATTTTCCGGCCCAAGATCCCTTGCCAAATAGCGCGTCGTCGACTCGAGGGCGGCCTTGGCTACGCCCATCCAGTCGTATTTTGGCCAAGCAACAGTCGCGTCAAAATCCAAACCAACAACAGATGCGCCCCCAGAGAACATTGGTCGGGCCGCCATGGTCAATGATTTCAATGAATACGCTGAAACCTGAACCGCAGTGGCAACATCTGGCCAAGTCGTATTGAGAAAGTTTCCGCCTAAAGCAGCCTCTGGGGCGAATGCAATGGAATGCACCACTCCATCAAGGGTGGGGACGTACTCACCGGCTCTTTCGGCCAGGGCTGCCAGATCCTCATCATTGGTCACATCGAGCTCGATTACCGGTGCGGTTTGCGGCAAACGATTAGCGATGCGTTCGGTGATACGCCGAACTCGACCGTAGGAACTAAGGACTACCGTCGCTCCTTCTTCTTGCGCCAAACGCGCAACATGAAAGGCGATCGAGGAGTCGTTCAAGACACCTGTTACCAGAATATTTTTGCCTTGGAGTATTCCCATTATTCAGTGTCCCATTCCTAGTCCGCCATCTACTGGTATTAATGCGCCGGTTATATACGACGCTTTCGGTGAAGCAATAAATCCAACGACTGTTGCGATCTCCTCGGCAGAGCAGAATCTTCCTAGCGGAACCGATACTGCTATTTCTGCTCGCCGCTTTTCCTCTAGTTCTGCCGTCATATCGGTTTCAACAAAACCAGGCGCTATTACATTTGCTGTAATACCCCTACTGCCGAGTTCGCGGGCAAAAGAGCGCGCCATTCCAACCAACCCTGACTTGCTGGCGGCGTAATTTACTTGGCCCGCCGAACCGACGCTTCCCACGACACTGCCTACAAAGATTAAGCGGCCTCTCTTAAGCTTCAAGAGCCCTCGAGTTGCCCGCCGTGCCACGCGAAATGCCCCCGCGAGGTTGGCATCTACGACGTCAACAAAATCTTAATCGCTCATACGCATAACCAAAGCGTCGCGAGTAAATCCCGCATTGGCCACGATAATTTCAGGGACACCGTATTTGGTCTCAACTTCGGTAAAGGCAGCATCAACGCTCTCAGAGGACGTGACATCCATCTTGACCGCGTCGAAACCCTCAGGGGGATTTCCTGTGCGATAGGTAATAATTGCGTTGACTCCGGATGCCTTGAGTTCCTGGGCGATGGCCAATCCAATTCCCCTGTTGCCTCCGGTAATCAGCGCTATTGCTTGAGTCATGGCTAGAACTTACTGGCTACTCAAGCGTATGTAGGAATTTCCACGCCGAAAATAGCTTTGGAACTCCAATCTTTCGGCAATTGGACCTCCTTTGGAAAGAAGAGCGTACTGTTGTGGCATGGCCGAGGAAATCCACGACATCACAACCGCCCAACCGAGCCTTAGTAGCGATTTGCCCGCCCGCCAAAAGCGATATTTCATCTCAATGATGATTAGGACGGCTTGTTTTGTCGCCGCGGTATTCCTGCCCAATCCATTCCGATGGGTCGCGTTAGCCGGAGCCCTGCTATTGCCTTACTTTGCAGTCGTCATGGCCAATGCAGGACGTGAGACCCTTCTGCCTGGCTCCTCAGTAATAAATGACAAAAACAGAACTCTCCCCTAGTTCGCGTGGGAAAGAATCCCACCCAATTGCCATCACCATTTTCGCAATCGCATTGATTGCTCTCTGCCTTTGGGCCAGTCACTGGCAGTACGCACGCGGTGTGGCACGGCATCACCGAAATTTCATAATTGCCTCACACGTCGATTTGCCGCCAACAACATTGGACGCACTCGGAGACAACCTCATCGCTGCTGAGTGGCGGAAGGTTTCCATTACAGGAAGATTTGATTCATCGCATCAAATCCTCTTGAGAAATCAATACTCGAATGGTGCCTACGGCTTCGCATTACTAACGCTCTTTACTGACTCAACTGCCCGAACTTTTTGGGTAGATCGCGGTTGGATTGCACCGGGCCAGGAGGCAACTTCAACGCCAAAATTACCCCAGACAACATCGGCAGTTGTAGCAATTACCGGTCGCGTCCGATTGGACAATTCACTGCCGCAAGGTTCCTTCTTCGCTGTATCCCCCGGTAGCAAGAACCTCATTAGCAAATGGAACGCGCAGAGCAAGACGACGATTAAGACTGAAGATTTTTATATTGACCTCTTAACGGCTTCAGAAGCGTCGATGACTCCAGCAGTACCGGTGGAGTTGCCGGAACTAACAGATGGCCCGCACATGGCCTATGCCCTGCAATGGCTCTTCTTTGCTGGATTGATTGTCTACGGCCGGCTACTCCTGAGACGCGCTCGTTAAATCCTGCCTTGCATAAAGTTCAGCGTACAAACCTTTGGCGCTCACCAACTCTTCGTGAGTTCCTCTTTCGACAATCGCGCCTTTCTCCAAAACGAGAATCTGATCTGCTTCCATAACTGTGCTTAATCGGTGTGCGATAACGATGCTGGTGCGTCCTTGCAGAGCTACTCGAAGTGCTTCGTGGACAAGGGCTTCATTCTCTGAATCAAGATGGGCAGTTGCTTCGTCCAAGATCACGACCGCGGGAGATTTCAGCAAAAGCCTTGCAATCGCTAGACGTTGTTTTTCACCGCCCGAAAGTCGATGACCGCGCTCTCCTACCATTGTGTCGAATCCATTGGGCAGTGACTCTATGAGTGGCCAAATACGAGCCGCCACGCAGGCTGCCCTCATCTGCGCTTCGGTGGCATCGGGTTTCGCGTACTTCAGATTCTCACCGATGGTTTCGTGGAAAAGGTGTGCATCTTGCATCACCACGCCGATGGAATGGCGCAAACTCTCCAGAGTGAGATCACGTACGTCGATTCCGCCAACCAAAAGCGAACCGCCGGTGACATCGTAGAGACGAGGAATCAATGCGCTAATCGTGGTCTTGCCCGCTCCAGATGGACCAACTAACGCCGTCATAGTCCCGGGTTTTGCAATGAAAGAAATGGCTCTAAGAACTTCACCGCTAGGAACGGTTTCAGGTCTCGACGCCGATTCAAGGGAGGCAAGAGATATCTGTTCGGCCCTGGGGTATGAGAAATCCACATTCCGGAATTCGACACTCGGATTTCCTGCGGGCAGTTCAAGGGCGCCGACTTTATTTTGAACCATCGGTATTAAATCCAGTACCTCAAAAACTCGTTCAAAAGAGACTAGTGCGGTCATAACATCAACCCGAACATTTGATAACGCAGTAAGCGGACCGTAGAGACGCCCAAGTAGAGCAGTAACTGCCATGAATGTCCCAACCGTTATCGCACCTGAAATTGCCAGATGCCCACCTATTCCGTATGCAAAAGCAGTAGCAATTGCTGCGACGCTAGTCAACGCAATAAAGAAGATTCGATTGAGCAGCGCAATAGATATTCCCATGTCGGCGACTCGTCGTGCCTTGGTTGCGAAATATTCATGTTCTCTTTTGGGCTCGCCGTATAAAGCAACGAGCATGGCGCCTGACACATTGAATCGCTCGGTCATCGTGCTGGACATCTCGGCGTTTAACTGAAACGACTGACGCGTTAGCCCTTGAAGTTTCCTTCCTACCCATTTTGTTGGAAGCAAGAAAAGTGGGAGTAGGAGGAGGGATACGACTGTGATTTGCCACGAAAGGATGAGCATGGTGACGGTCACGAGGATCAGGCTGACTACGTTACTAACAACGCCTGAAAGAGTCGCGGTGAACGCTTGTTGCGCACCAATCACATCCGAATTGATACGTGAAATCAATGCGCCTGTCTGGGCGCGGGTGAAGAAGGCAATTGACTGCTTTTGAACATGCGAGTAGACCTGCGATCTCAAATCGTAAATCAACCCTTCGCCAATGCGCGATGAGAACCATCGGCCAACGACACTCATGAGAGCATCCGCAATAGCAAGCAAACCAACGAATAGCGACAACCGAGTTACAAGGCCGCCATTGTGATTGTGCACCCCCTTGTCCAACAACTGTCGCAATAGCAGCGGAGTCGCAATAACCAGAAAAGCATCAACCACAACTGTTACAAGAAAGAAAATTATCTGCCACTTGTAAGGTTTAGCGAAGGTGCCTATCCGACGAATCGTGCCCGGCTTTAGTTTCTGATTTTTAACCGACGAATCGGCCATCATCGAACGAAAAGTCATCCATCCTGCGTGGTTCGACATACGTTAAACGGTAAACCCAAGCGCCCGTAATTGCTCGCGTCCATCGTCAGTGATTTTGTCCGGGCCCCAAGGCGGCATCCAGACCCAGTTGATCCGGACATCGCTTGTCAATTGGGACAATGCTGCCCGCGTTTGATCCTCAATTACATCCTGAAGGGGGCAAGCAGCAGAGGTCAGCGTCATGTTTAAAATTGCAATGTTGCTCTCATCCACCATGATGTCGTAGATAAGACCCAAGTCCACGACGTTGATCCCGAGTTCGGGATCGACAACATCCTTCATCGCCTCAGTTACGTCATCTATCTTTGCAAGCATCGCACCCTACCTCCAGTAATCAATTCTCTGAGCCTAGTGATTGTTTTCCTTCAACTTGTACAGCAGCGTCCTTAAAAGCCATCCATGACAGAAGAGCGCACTTAATACGAGCTGGATACTTGGAGACTCCAGCGAAAGCAACTGCGTCTTCAAGGATTTCTTCGTCCCCACTTTGCGTGCCCTTGCTCTGCATCAACGAGACAAACGAGTCCAAGATCGGCTCTGCTTCGCTTAGCGTTTTTCCGGTAAGAAGGCCCGCCATCATCGAGGCGCATGCCATGGAGATAGAGCATCCGACTCCATCCCAGGTTAATGAGATTCGACCGTCGACCAATGAAAGATTTAAAGTGAGCTCATCTCCACAACTTGGGTTGATGTGGTGCACTTGCACGTCCGACGGAACGGATAGTCCCTTATGCTCGGGTCGTTTGTAATGATCCAAGATCACTGCTTGATACAAATTGTCGAGTTGCATTACCGATCACCGAAATATTTCTTTGCTCCCTGCACCCCTTGAATGAGGGCATCTATGTCGGCTTCATCGTTATATAGGTACACCGAGGCACGAACCGTGGCGGTGACGCTGAGTTTCTTATTGAGCGGCCACGCACAATGGTGGCCGGTCCGAACCGCGATACCAAGACTGTCCAAGTACTGACCAACATCGTGCGGATGAATTCCTTCAACGGCAAAAGCCACCACTCCACCGCGCATATTCAAATCCTGGGGACCGAATATCTTCACTCCATCGATGCTCTGAAGTCCATTGAGGAGCCGACTCACTAGAGATACTTCATGCTCGTGGATATTTTCCAAACCTATTTTTTCCAAATATTCGATTGCCGCGCCCAGTCCTACAACCTGAGCCATATTCGGTACGCCCGCTTCGAATTTGCGAGGTACAGGAGCCCACGTCGCATCCGTCATGGTGACGTTTTCAATCATGGACCCGCCAAAAAGAAATGGAGGAAGTTCATCCAGCAATTCCTTACGTCCCCACAGCACACCCACTCCAGTTGGGCCAACACTTTTGTGTCCCGAGAAGGCAAGGAAGTCCACGCCAAGTGCTCCAACGTTAATTTTCATATGAGGAACAGATTGGCAAGCGTCCAATACGACAACTGCCCCGACCTCATGCGCCCGCGCCACTATGGCTTCGAGAGGGTTGATAGTTCCAAGCACATTGGATTGATGGGTTAGTGCAATTACCTTCGTGCCTTCCGTTATTACGGAATTGATATCGGAAAGATCCAAACGTCCATCGGTGTTGACTTTGAACCAAGACAAACTTGCACCTGTTCGTTTTCCAAGTTGCTGCCATGGGATGAGATTTGCATGGTGCTCCATCTCAGTAACGACTATCCCATCGCCTTTGCCTAGATGAAAACGATTTCCGGCAGGGGCATTTCCCATCGCATAGGCCAAGAGATTTAGGCTCTCCGTGGCACTTTTTGTGAAAACGATCTCGTCACCATCTGCCGCAAGGAATTTTGCCACGATCAATCGTGCACCTTCATATGCCTCCGTTGCTTCTTCGGCCAACTGATGAGCGCCTCTGTGCACCGCCGAATTGTTATTCCGATAGAAATCGGCTTCAGCATCAATCACGATATTTGGTTTCTGGCTCGTTGCGCCACTATCCAAATAGACAAGCCGATTGTCACCACGGATCTTCCGATCGAAGATGGGAAAGTCCCGGCGGATCAAGGCGGCTTTTAGTGGCATGAGGGTATGAGTACGCGCATCAACTGCTGACGTACTCTGCGTAGCCCTTCTCTTCCAACTTATCGGCGAGTTCTGGCCCGCCTTCTTCGACAATGTGACCGTTGGCAAAGACATGGACGAAATCTGGCTTTATATAACGAAGGATTCGTGTGTAGTGGGTAATCAAGAGAACACCGAGATCGTTTGCTACTTTAGCCCGATTGACGCCCTCGGAAACGATTCGAAGCGCGTCAACATCTAGTCCAGAGTCAGTCTCGTCGAGAATTGCAATCTTCGGCTTGAGCAATTCCAACTGCATAATTTCGTGTCGCTTCTTTTCTCCGCCAGAGAATCCTTCATTCACACTTCGTTCTGAGAAACCTGGATCCATGTTCAATGCGTTCATCGCTGCCTTGACTTCGCCCACCCAAGTACGCAATTTTGGTGCGTCGCCACGAAGCGCCGTGACGGCAGTTCGCAGGAAGTTAGAAACCGACACTCCTGGAACTTCAACAGGGTACTGCATTGCAAGAAACAGTCCAGCCTTCGCGCGCTCATCAACTTTCATAGCCAACACGTCGAGACCGTCCAAAGTGACGCTGCCGCCCGTGACGGTGTACTTCGGATGTCCGGCTATTGAATAAGCAAGGGTGGATTTTCCAGAACCGTTTGGACCCATGATGGCGTGTGTTTCGCCAGATCGGATTACCAGATCCACGCCCTTCAAAATCTCGATTGCACCCTTGTCTGTATTCACCGAAACCTCAAGGCCCCTGATCTCTAACGTACTCATCTTCTCCTCTTTTCCTTGACTAAATTTCGATCGTTACGGAATCGGCAATAACACTAACTTTGTACGCTTTAACGGCCTCGGTCGCGGGAAGAGAGAGAACCTCGCCTGTTCGAAGATCAAATTCCGCTCCGTGCAACCAGCACTCAATACGAAAACCCGTTACATCACCATCGGACAACGACGCTTGACCGTGAGTACAGGTGTCGTCAATGGCGAAGACTTCCTCACCGATTCGGGCGACACAGATCGACTTGCCGCTCTTCTCCAACCGAACCGGCTTGCTCTGAACCAGTTGCGAAAAAGTTAGGTCGGACATGAATCAATGACCCACCTTTGCCAACTCGCTGTCAATTCTGCCCATGAGACGATCCTGAATCTGTTCGTCTTCGATATGAGAAATGATTTCCGCGAAGAAGCCACGGACAACGAGACGTCGTGCCTCATCCATCGGAATTCCGCGCGACATCAAGTAGAAAAGTTGTTCGTCATCGAATCTACCGGTCGTGCTTGCATGGCCCGCCCCGATGATTTCACCCGTTTCGATCTCTAGGTTTGGCACGGAGTCAGCTCGAGCACCATCGCTAAGCAAGAGATTGCGATTGAGTTCGTAGGTGTCGGTGCCTTCGGCAGCAGATCGTATAAAGACATCGCCGATCCAGACCGTGTGAGCTCCTTCGCCGGAGAGAGCTCCTTTGTAATTCACTCTTGATTTCGCATGCGCGATTCCATGGTCAATGTGAATGCGGTGCTCTAGATGCTGGCCCGCTGTTGCAAAGTAAACTCCCGACAACTCCGCAAAGGATCCAGGACCACTGAACTCAACCGTCGGAAGCAATCGCACTAGCGAACCTCCGACCGTTACTGTCGTGGACTTAAAAGTTGAATCTCGATCAAGGATCGCATGGTGACGCGCCGCATGTACTGAGTCATTTGTCCACTCTTGCAGGGTGACAAAGGTGAGGTGAGCTCCAGGGCCGACAAGAATCTCAACATCTTCACCAAGAATGGCCGAACCGCTGTTCTCCATAATCACTGAGGCGGTCGAATTTTCTCCGATGCTTATGCGAACCCGAGACAACTCGGCGCCATCGACGCCCCCTGTGGCTCGGTAAAGGCTTACGGGTTCTGGCAAATGGGTATCTGCCGCAATGTCCACAATGAAAACATCCTCGGCCTCAGCCTGAACACGAGTAACAATCGCATCGTTTGATTCAGATACTGAGGCAACAAGTTCCCGAGAGATTCGGGTTGTGTTCACACCGGGACGGACATCGCCCCTAAGGGTTAAAGATTTTCTGTTGACACTCGTAGAGGTTCCATCGTGAAGCCCAGCAAGTCGATTCAGAGGCGTAAATCTCCACGCCTCTTCTCTCCCAGTGGGTGTTAAGTAATTTGTCGCAAGAACAGACATCAACCAACCGCGCCTTCCATTTGAAGTTCAATAAGTCGATTCAATTCGAGGGCATATTCCATCGGGAGTTCGCGTGCTATCGGTTCGATGAAACCGCGAACGATCATTGCCATGGCCTCATCTTCGGCCAAGCCCCGTGACATTAAGTAGAACAACTGGTCATCGCTTATTTTCGACACGGTTGCCTCATGGCCCATGGATACATCGTCTTCACGCACATCGACATATGGGTATGTGTCTGATCGCGAGATCGTGTCCACAAGCAGGGCGTCACATTTCACAGTGCTCTTGGAATGGTGCGCACCTTCCTGAATTTGAACAAGACCTCTGTATGAAGTGCGCCCGCCGTTTCGAGCAACCGATTTTGAAATAATTGTCGAAGACGTGTACGGAGCCGCATGTACCATCTTGGCTCCAGCATCTTGGTGTTGGCCTTCGCCCGCAAAGGCGATTGAAAGGGTCTCGCCCTTCGAATGCGGGCCAAGCAGGAATACTGCTGGGTATTTCATGGTGACTTTGGAGCCAATATTTCCGTCGATCCACTCCATTGTCGCGCCTTCGGCACAAGTCGCTCTCTTTGTGACCAGGTTGTAAACATTGTTGGACCAGTTCTGAATGGTCGTATAACGAACTCGGGCGCCCTTTTTCACGATGATCTCAACCACAGCAGAGTGAAGCGAATCAGATGAGTAGATCGGTGCCGTACAACCTTCAACGTAGTGAATATAGGAATCTTCGTCCGCGATAATCAAAGTGCGCTCGAATTGACCCATATTCTCAGTGTTGATGCGAAAGTACGCCTGAAGAGGAATATCGACATGTACACCCTTGGGGACGTAGATGAAAGAGCCGCCAGACCACACCGAAGTGTTGAGAGCGGCGAACTTGTTGTCGCCAACTGGAATCACTGTGGCGAAATATTCCTTGAATAGTTCGGGATGGTCTTTAAGAGCGGTGTCGGTGTCTAGAAAAATAACCCCTTGTTTCTGAAGATCTTCTCGTATCGAGTGGTAGACCACTTCTGATTCGTATTGGGCTGCAACACCTGAAACGAGCCGCTGCTTTTCTGCTTCTGGAATTCCCAAACGATCGTAGGTGTTCTTGATCTCATCAGGCAGGTCATCCCACGTTGCGGCCTGCTTCTCTGTAGAACGAACGAAATATTTGATCGTGTCAAAGAAGATTCCGGAAAGGTCCGATCCCCACGTTGGCATGGGTTTCTTCTCAAACAGTGCAAGGCCTTTTAGGCGAAGATCGAGCATCCACTGTGGCTCAGATTTCTTCTCGGAAATGTCGCGGACGACTTCTTCATTAATACCACGGCGCGAATTCGTGCCAGCGGCATCGGAGTCTGACCAGCCGTACTCGTATCTACCTAATCCTTCGAGTTCTGGATGCGCAGTGGTCATCGACTTCCCCCTTTAGAAATTGGTTGAGCAAGAGATGGAATGTAAGTGGTGCAAACACCGTCGCCATGAGCAATCGTGGCTAATCGCTGCACGTGAGTGCCAAGCACTCGCGCGAAAGCCTGCGTCTCTGCTTCACAGAGTTGCGGAAACTGAGAAGCCACATGTGCAATCGGACAATGATGTTGGCAAAGCTCTTCGCCCGCAGCCCGCGGCAGGATGCTTGCGGCATAGCCCTCAGAAGTGAGGAACTGCGCAAGAGCTTCAGCTCGTGCCTCCGCACTGACATCAGAATTAAGGATTGGAACGAATGTTTTTTCAAATTCGAAAGCACGGGCGTCGGCGAATGCCATTAGGGCATCGGGACCCATGTGAGTTTGGAGAAATTTGAGGGCCGAAACTGCCAAGTCGTCATAAGAATGCTCGAACTTCTCGCGACCCGCGTCGCTCATGACAAATACCTTGCACGGCCTGCCCCTGCCTCGCCCACTAACTAAATGAGGCTCACGGGCTTCGAGAAGTCCTTCCTCGACCAGCGAATCCAGATGGCGCCTGATCCCAGCCGGGGTGAATCCAAGCATTGAGGCCAGAACAACGGCACTCATCGGCCCGTTCTCCAGAATCGAGCGGGCTACGAGGTCACGGGTGCGCGTGTCCTCGCCTGGAGCCGTCTTTTTCACAACACAAGTGTGTCGTAATTCCCCGAAAAGTGCCACTTGGCAACTCGCGAGGAATTCATGCGTGTCCGCCTTACCCTCGGCCACCGCTTAGGCTTGCCGCCATGAGCAAGCGGCTGGATAGGGCACTTTCACCCGTTTTGGGCCTTCTCCTAGCTTTTCAATCTGGGCTCCTGGTCTCAGGCGGAGCCGTGCGCATCTCGGGATCCGGTCTTGGTTGCCCTACCTGGCCAAAATGCACCAGTGCTTCCTTCACCCCTGTTCCCCACCAAGCTCAAGGTCAAGTGCATGTCTGGATCGAATTCGGCAATCGCCTCATCACTTTGGGTCTTCTGACGGTCTCGATTATTGCATTAGTCCTCGTCATTAGACTTAAAAGAAAAGACCTTCAAACACTCGCGATCATTCAGTTGGTGGGAATTCTTCTCCAGATTCCACTTGGAGGAATTACCGTCCTCACCCATTTGAATCCCTTTGCTGTCGCTTCGCATTTTCTTCTTTCGATAATTCTCATGGCAGTCTGCACCTCCCTATACGAGCAAAGACATATCCCGATTACCTTGCCCGAAACGATGAAGCCTGGCGTGCAAATCATTTCGAATGCTCATCTAGTGTTAACAGCTCTCGTCATCACAGTTGGAACGCTTGTGACTGGTAGCGGACCAAACGCAGGAGATCGCTCCGCGCCGCGCTTCCACCTTCACTTCACATTCATCGCTTGGATGCACGCCGACTTGGTCATCGGATTGGTTCTACTAACTGCGTTAATGTTTGCCTTAACCTCGCAATATTCGCTGTTGAGAAAGCGAGTAGCAATCTTCGGAGCTGTAGCCCTTGCTCAAGGCGGCATCGGGTTCCTTCAGTACTACCGAGGATTGCCCGAATTATTAGTCGGCGCGCACCTGTTGGGTGTTGCTCTGATTTGGGTAAGTGCATGGCGAATTCACTTGGCGACAAAGTAGGGATGGGGAAGAAATGACGGAAAAGATGACCACAGGATCACCCGCGTGGAACCAACTCGATGATCGTGCCGTTACTTACGCGCGGGCTCTTGCTATGGATGCAGTGCAAAAAGTCGGCAATGGGCATCCTGGTACTGCCATGGCATTGGCACCAGTTGCGTACGCGCTCTTCCAGAGACATCTAGTCCATGATCCAAGTGACCCGAAGTGGCTCGGACGCGACCGGTTCATCCTTTCGTGCGGTCATTCCTCACTCACCCTTTACACCCAACTTTTCTTCAGTGGTTACGGGGTGGAAATGAAAGATCTACAAGAGTTCCGAACATGGGGCTCACTGACACCGGGACACCCAGAACACGGACACACAGCTGGAATCGAAACCACGACGGGTCCCTTGGGTCAAGGTGTTGCAAACGGTGTTGGCATGGCCATGGCCGCCAGATACGAGCGCGGGCTATTGGATCCAGACGCGCCGGCAGGAGAGAGCATTTTTGACCACCAAATATGGGTTATTTGCTCTGATGGCGATCTTGAAGAAGGCGTCAGTTCTGAAGCGTCGTCAATTGCCGGTACGCAGGCATTGGGTGCACTCAATGTTATTTACGACGATAATCGAATCTCCATCGAAGGCGATACTCACGTTGCTTTCACCGAAGATGTCTCTGCGCGCTATCGGGCCTATGGCTGGGACGTCATCGATGTAGCTGAACTTGCGGACGGCAACGTAGACCTTCCTGCACTTGAGAAAGCGATGATTGCCGCCAAAGCCCAGCAATCCAAACCAACACTTATCCGTATGAAATCCGTTATTGCGTGGCCTGCACCGAAGGCGCGTGGCACAGCAAAATCTCATGGTTCTGCACTTGGCGATGCGGAAATTGCTGACACGAAAATAATCCTTGGATTAAACCCAGATGAGAAATTCGCGATGCCCCAAGAAGTCCTTGTTCACGTTCGTCTTGTGAAATCGCGCGGCGGGCAAGCACATAGCGAATGGGTCGAAAAATTCAAAGTTTGGCAGATTTCTCATCCTGAACAAGCGCAACTTCTTGCCCGCATTAAAGACCGTGCACTTCCTGCGGGCTGGGACAAAGCAATTCCTCATTTTTCATCTGATAAGGAAATTGCTACGCGGAAAGCATCAGGAGATGTCATTACTCAGATCGCGCAAGTGCTTCCGGAATTTTGGGGAGGATCGGCAGATCTTGCAGAAAGCAACAACACCACCATCGAGGGGGGCGGATCATTCCTTCCCTCCAATAGCGCAATGACTGGAGCCAATCCATACGGACGCATTCTTCATTTCGGAATTCGCGAACACGCCATGGGCTCAATTCTCAACGGCATCACTTTGCATGGACTGACACGTGCGTTCGGCGGAACATTCCTTGTGTTTAGCGATTACATGCGCCCTGCAGTGCGACTCGCCTCTCTCATGAAATTGGGAGTCACATTCGTCTGGACGCACGACTCAATCGGTCTAGGTGAAGACGGCCCGACACATCAACCCGTCGAACACATCGCTGCATTGCGTGCAATCCCCGGACTTTCGGTGATTCGTCCGGCTGATGCAAACGAAGTGGCGCAAGCCTGGCGCGTAATTCTTGAAAGCGACGAGCCAAATGCTTTGCTGCTCTCTAGACAGAACTTGCCAGTATTTGATCGAAGCGTCTTTGCAGATGTCCGAGGCGTGGAAAAAGGCGCCTACATTCTTAAGGAGGCTAGCGTCTTCCCCAAGGCGATCTTGATCGCTACAGGATCGGAAGTCTCACTCGCAGTTCAAGCACAGGAGATTCTCGAGTCACGTGGTGTTCCGACTCGGGTGGTGAGCGCACCGTGCCTGGAGTGGTTTGATCGTCAAAGTCAGGCCTACAAAGACGAGATACTTCCCAAGTCGGTCGGTAAGCGCGTCAGCATCGAGGCCGGTATCGCTCAAGGGTGGCGCGACTACGTAGGAGATGCAGGCCTCTCGATCTCCCTCGAACATTATGGTGCCTCAGCATCAGCGGCTATTCTCTTTAAGGAGTTTGGATTTACTCCCGAACGAATCGTCAATGAGGTACTAGGGGGTCTTTAATGATTACGGATCAGATCTCAAGTGCAGGTACCTCTATTTGGTTGGACGACCTATCGCGGAGCAAGATCACCGGAGAGGACGAGCACAGCCTCCCTCACCGCATCGCCCACAATCGAGTAGTCGGAGTTACAACCAACCCGAGCATCTTCAATTCAGCTATTTCAAAGGGTGCCGAATACGCCTCGAGCATCGCATCTCTCAGCGGGAAAAGCACCGAGGAAGTTGTACAAATCCTCACGACAGACGACGTTCGAAACGCATGCGATCTCTTTCTGCCTGTTTTCGAGTCAAGCATGCACGTTGATGGACGTGTGAGCATCGAAGTTGATCCTCGCCTCGCAAGAGATACTCAAGGGTCTATAAAGCAAGGTCGCGAGCTATGGAACATCGTTGATCGCCCCAACGTGATGATCAAGATCCCCGCGACGATCGAAGGGCTTGCCGCCATCACAACTTTGATTTCCGAAGGCATCAGCGTGAATGTCACATTGATTTTCTCCATTGCACGTTATCGACAGGTGTTCGACGCCTTTGCGAAGGGCCTCGAACTTCGTCATGCCGCCGGCCACAGTGTTTCCGAAGTTACATCCGTTGCTTCAGTCTTTGTTAGTCGAATTGACACGGCAGTGGATGCGTTACTCAAAGCCCAAAATTCACCTGATTCGACTGCATTACTTGGCAAAGCCGCCCTTGCGAATGCAGTGCTCACTTATGATGCATTTGAACGATTGTGTGAGTCGCCACGATGGAAAGCACTCGCCGAACAGGGCGCCCGAGTCCAGCGTCCTCTCTGGGCATCGACTGGCGTGAAAGATCCAGCGTACGACGACACACGGTACGTAGTGGGATTGGTCGCGCCAAATACCGTGAACACGATGCCCCAGGCGACTCTCGATGCGGTAATTGATCATGGAGTCATCCAAGAGGCCGCCATTTCCTCGCACTATGCGGGTGCGCAAAACGATTTGGTGGCGCTGCAAGAGGTCGGCATTTCGTTAGAGACCGTTACTGATGAACTGGAAATCGATGGCGTTAAGAAATTTGCTGATGCCTGGAATGAACTACTTGCTAACGTCGAAAAGGTGCGCACCGCATGATCTCAATACACGGCTCTCACACCTCGAAGATTGATCGCTTCGATCCTCGCTATCTCTCGCTTGTCGAAGCGAGTGCGAAGATAGCCTCCAAGGATCCCAACACATGGGGTCCGAATGCACATGATGAGGCACTGATACGACTCAATTGGGTGGATAGCGCTACGTCTTCCCGAACCCTCCTGCCCGAGTTGGATGCACTGGCCGCGCGCTTTCGCAATCACACTCACGTCGTGTTGTGCGGCATGGGTGGCTCATCACTGGCTCCAGAAGTTATCGCTGCTTCTTTCAAGAAGGAGTTATTCGTTTTAGATAGCACAGATCCCAATTACATTTCTCACGCTCTGGCTGGTGATCTTTCCAAGACAGTCGTAGTTGTCAGTTCGAAATCGGGCTCGACCGTAGAAACGTCATCACAGCGCGCGCTCTTCGAGTCTCACTTTGCAGAAGCTGGTTTAAATGCGGCCGAACACATGGTGATCGTCACCGATCCCGGCTCACCTCTAGATGAGGATGCTCGCAAGCGAGGCTTCATAGTCGTAAACGCAGATCCAAATGTTGGGGGCCGCTTCAGCGCTCTCACTGCATTCGGACTTGTTCCCGCCGCATTAATCGGCATTGACGTGTCAGTTCTTCTCGATGCCGCCAGCGATGCAATTCCCTCTTTTCAAGGAGCGCAGTCTCCGGCAATTGCCATGGCATATCTGTTGGCCTATCAGTCCGGCCAATACATTGCCTTCTGCGATACGGATTCAGGTATGCCGGGTCTTTCCGACTGGATCGAACAGCTGGTGGCTGAGTCGACTGGCAAGGACAATGTCGGACGTTTGCCGATCGTGATTGAGAGCGTCACGGCACCGGTTGGTGGCGATGCACTTCGTATCGCCTTCACTGGCAAAAGCGACTTGGTAGTTGAATGTGAACTTGGCGCACAATTCATTTTCTGGGAGTGGGTGACCGCACTTCTGGGGTTCGCACTTGAGATTGATCCCTTCAATCAACCCAATGTCACCGAGGCTAAGGAACAGACCGCCTCGTTACTAAAGAGTTGGTCGGGCAAACTGCCTAAGTTCACACCTCAGAACATTGACGGCGCTGTCGAAATTTTCGCGGATGCCCCCACCGTGCAAGAAGCCCTCACGCAGGTCATCGATGCAGTATCCACGGATGGCTACATCGCGATCATGGCGTATCTGGATAGACGAGATAACGAAGAACTTGCGCAATTGCGTCGAATAATCGCGGACAAAAGTTCCAGACCCGTCACATTTGGCTGGGGTCCCAGATTCCTTCACTCCACAGGACAGTTCCATAAGGGAGGCCAACAAAATGGAGTCTTCCTGCAGATCACGGGAGAAAGCGATAATGACATCGAAATACCCGGAAGAGATTTCACTTTCCGAACATTGATATCAGCCCAAGCATTGGGCGATGGTCAAGCCCTTGCTTCGCGTGATTTGAAAGTCGTCCGTCTGCATTTGCGAAATCGTGAAAACGGAATTTCTGAAATCCTAAGCGCCGCGAGAGCGATTATTTAGTCCTCGTCATCTCCGCGAAGTTTGCGAAGTGCCTCTTCAAGAATCTTCATACCTTCAGCATCGCTTCTGCGCTCTTTCACGTAAGCAAGGTGGGTCTTGTAGGGCTCGTTCTTGATCGGGCTTGGAGGATTGGCCTTATCGCGCCCAGCTGGATAGCCACACCGTGGACAGTCCCACTCGTCAGGAATAACCACGGTGGCGTCCTCAGCAAAGGATGGACGAGTTTCATGACCGTTGGCACACCAGTAGGAGATTTGGAATCGACCGATGGATTCCCCGCGCTCTGCTTCGCCCATAGGGCCTGCACCGACGCGACTACCTCGAATTGCGCTTCCGCCTGCCATATTTACTCCTTGTATTAGTTACAAACCATTGCCAACTACGAGATATTCCCCTCGCCAATCCGAGCCGAACTCAGGGATTTATTTGAGAGCCAAACTCAAGGCCACAACTCCGGCAAACCAGAGTCCGCCGACGACGATCGTGATTCGATCGAGGTTACGCTCAACTACAGAGGATCCGCCGTATGTCGAGGAGACTCCTCCGCCGAATAGATCAGAAAGGCCGCTGCCCTTGCCCTTATGAAGGAGCACAAGGAGGACCATCAGGACGCTCGTAACTACGAGCAAAATGGACAGTGCCAGTTTCATCAATACCCCTTATTGGTTGGTGCGCCCCAGTAGACGAGAAGGATAACGCACCAAGCCCCTATTTATAGAACTTGGCGATTTTCGCCAATTCCTCAGGATCCAGGCTCGCCCCACCGATGAGTGCACCGTCAACGTCAGCCTGCTTCATGATCTCAGCGATATTTGAGGACTTAACCGAGCCGCCGTAGAGAATTCGCATTCCCTCGGCAATTTCGGGTGACCCAATGGCTTCGATTTCGCCACGGATGGCGCTGCAAACTTCCTGAGCGTCCTCTGCGGTTGCTGTCTTGCCGCTACCGATCGCCCAGATGGGCTCGTATGCGATCACGATCTTTTTGAGTTCTGGCTTGCTCAAGTTAGCCAGCCCTGCGCGAACCTGTCGGATCACATAAGAAACATGCGTACCTGATTCACGAATGGAGAGCTCTTCACCTACGCAAAAGATTGGAGTCAGTTCATTGGCAAGGGCTGCCTTGATTTTGCGGTTGACCAATGCATCGTCTTCACCGTGAATTGTCCGGCGTTCGCTATGTCCAACAATGACAAATGTGCACCCCAACTTTGACAACATTGATCCAGAAATGTCTCCCGTAAATGCTCCTGCACTCTCTGGCGAAAGATCCTGGGCGCCGTAAAGCAATCGAAGACGATCGCCGTCCACCAATGTTTGAACAGAACGGATATCGGTAAACGGTGGGATCACCGCTACATCCACTGCGTCGTAATCCTTGTCATCAAGACTGTAGACAAGTTTCTGGGTAACGGCGATGGCCTCCAAGTGGTTGAGGTTCATCTTCCAATTGCCCGCCATCAATGGCTTGCGCATTATTGCTCCTTTTGTTTTCTACAAACCTAATGCTTGAAGGCCGGGAAGTTCCTTGCCCTCAAGGTATTCAAGAGACGCTCCGCCACCGGTGGAGATATATCCAAAGTCAGAATCTGCGAAACCAAGTGAGCGAACTGCCGCGGCGGAATCCCCGCCTCCGACCACAGATATTCCAGAAACTTTGGTCAGTGCTTCCGCAACAACTTTCGTTCCAGCCGCAAAAGATGCAAATTCGAATACACCCATGGGCCCATTCCAAAATACTGTCTTGCACTCAGCAATTGCTCTAGCGAATTCCTTCGCTGAATCTGGCCCAATGTCCAAGCCCATCTGATCAGAAGGGATAGCATCCGCACTCACCAATGTTGCTGGTGCATCGGCGGAGAACTTAGGAGCCACGACGATGTCACTTGGAAGGTGCAGTTTGACACCGAGTGACTCAGCCCGAGCGATGAGATCTTTGACAGTTGGAATCAGATCGGTCTCGACCAATGAAGTGCCGATGCCTTTGCCTTGAGCCGCAAGGAATGTGAAGACCATTCCCCCGCCAATCGCAAGAACGTTTACCTTATCGAGCAAGTTGGAAATGACGCCGATTTTGTCGGAGACCTTTGCTCCGCCAAGAACCACTCCGTATGGCCTTTGCGGGTTCTGAGTGAGTTGCTTCAAAACTTCAACCTCACCTGCAACGAGAAAGCCCGCCGCGTGTGGGAGGAGTTTAGGAAGATCATAAACAGATGCGTGCTTGCGATGAACCGCGCCGAAACCATCACCGACGTAAGCCTCAACTAGCGCAGCCAGTTCTGTCGCAAGTGCGACGCGTTCACTTTCTTCTTTGCTGGTCTCTCTCGCGTCAAAGCGCAAGTTCTCGAGAAGAAGTATTTCACCAGGTGCCAAAGTCTTAGCTCTGGCTGATGCATCCGTGTTGTTCTTCACGAATTCGACGCCATGACCAAGAAGTTCAGAAAGTCGTGCCGCTACCGGTCCCAGTGAGAACTCTGGCTTGGCTTCTCCCTTTGGGCGTCCAAGGTGTGCACCGATAACGATCGATGCACCACCATCAAGCAAGAACTTGATGGTGGGCAGCGATGCGCGAATACGTCCGTCGTCTGTGATGACACCGTCTTTGAGTGGAACATTGAGATCGCACCGAAGAAAGATTTTCTTCCCTTTGATCTGCAGACCTTCAAGTGAAGCCGACATTAGAGCTTGTGGCCAACCATCTTGATGAGGTCAACTAGTCGGTTTGAGTAACCCCATTCGTTGTCATACCAACCGACAACCTTGGCTGTGCTTCCAATGACCTTGGTAAGACCCGAGTCGAAGATGCAGGAAGAAGGATCGGTGACAATGTCCGATGAAACGATTGGATCTTCGGTGTAGGACAGGTAGCCCTTGAGTGGTCCGCTTGTCGCAGCAGCCTTCATGGCGGCGTTGATATCGGCCGCTGTTGCTTCCTTGGCAAGTTCGACGGTCAAGTCGGTAACTGAACCAGTAGGAACAGGCACTCGCATGGCGTATCCATCGAGCTTGCCCTTCAACTCTGGAAGTACGAGGCTGATTGCCTTTGCCGCACCTGTTGAGGTCGGAATGATGTTGGTTGCAGCGGCGCGAGCGCGACGAAGATCTTTGTGTGGGAAATCTAGAATCACTTGATCGTTGGTATATGCGTGAATTGTTGTCATAAGACCGCGAACGATTCCAAATTGATCGTTGAGTACCTTGGCCATTGGCGCAAGGCAGTTGGTTGTGCACGACGCGTTGGAAATGATGTGGTGATTGGCTGGATCGTATTTGTCGTCATTGACGCCCATAACGATAGTGACGTCCTCGTCAGTGGCAGGAGCCGAGATGATGACCTTCTTGGCACCGGCAGCGATGTGCTTCTTCGCGTCGGCGGCTTTGGTGAAATGGCCAGTGGACTCAAGAACGACGTCCGCGCCGAGCGATGCCCAAGGCAAAGCTGCTGGGTCGCGCTCGGCAAAAACCTTGATCGTCTTGCCGCCAACAGTGATGGTGTCCGCAGTGTATGAAACTTCAAGGCCAAGGCGGCCGAGGATCGAGTCGTACTTCAAAAGGTGGGCCAAGGTCGCGTTATCGGTCAAATCGTTGATTCCGACAATCTCAATATCTGGTGAAGTCAGCGCGGCGCGGAAGAAATTACGCCCAATTCGCCCAAATCCATTAATTCCAACAGCAGTCACAGTAAACCTCGCTTAGTTGTAGTCCCCACATTCCCCGCTTGGGGTGGGCAAGAAAAGTGCCACAGCGCTGGGGTGCGTGGTAAACCCTATCATTGGCATTTCTGCTCACGGCGTCGTCGTGTTCGATTTCACGCTCCAGATGCTTAAATAACTAGATTCCTGGGCAGCACCGGCTAATTCAAGAGCTCTGGTGAGAGTCCTGCTTCAGTATCTGCGATCCCCAATTCTCCGGCCCGCTTATCGGCCATCGCGAGCAATCGACGAATTCGACCAGCGATGGCGTCCTTGGTCATAGGTGGGGAAGCCAGAGATCCGAGTTCCTCAAGGCTGGCCTGCCCGTGTGTGATACGCAACTCGCCTGCTTCCTTGAGGTGCTCGGGAATTTGGTCACCTAAGATTTCCATGGCTCGCGCAACCCGGGCTGAGGCTGCAACGGCTGCCCGCGCAGAACGGCGAAGATTTGCATCATCGAAATTTGCTAGGCGGTTCGCAGTTGCGCGAACTTCTCGGCGCATCCGACGTTCTTCCCAGGCCAATACGCTCTCGTGCGCACCGAGCCTGGTCAGCAAAATTCCGATTGCATCTCCGTCGCGAATTACTACTCGATCAACGCCACGCACTTCGCGCGCCTTTGCCGTTATTCCGAGCCTGCGGGCTGAACCCACGAGAGCGAGCGCCGCTTCAGGTCCGGGGCACGTGATCTCGAGTGAAGAAGATCGTCCGGGTTCGGTCAGAGAACCATGTGCAATGAAAGCGCCTCGCCATGCGGCCTCTGCATCACATATTGAAGCCGAGACAACTTGGGGTGGGAGTCCGCGTACCGGTCGACCGTTTGCATCTACCAATCCGGTTTGCCGTGCAAGGGCTTCGCCATCTTTTACAACGCGAACGACGTAGCGTGAACCTTTGCGAAGTCCACTTGATGAAAGCACCGCAAGATCACTTTCGTGGCCATACACATCAGCGATATCTTTTCGAAGGCGCCTAGCACTTTGTGCCGCATCAAGTTCAACTTCAACAAGAATTTTGCCTGCCACAAGGTGCAATCCGCCAGCAAAACGGAGTAATGCCGAAACTTCGGCCTTTCTGCAACAGGGCTTTGTTACCGATAGTCGGGTGAGTTCATCCTTCACCGCCGCAGTCATAGCCATGTGCCTATCCAATCAGGCTCTCGGACATGATGTGACCAAAAACCGAAGTCAATTTTTGTACATCGTGGTGAACACTTCCGACGCCTTGTCGAAGATCGGCAATCACCAGTTGGCCACCCATTGCTCTCACCAGGTTCTCGAGGGAGGCAACGTCGCGAACCACCGAGTCATCGGCAACGACATAGTCGGCGCGAAAATCGGGGGCGTACTGCTGAATCAACCCGAGGTGCTCCTCGGGGGTGTACCCAGCATATTCATTGCCCGATAACTCAGGGATTGCGTCCAAATTAAGAAGCACAATTCGCTTGGCCTTACTTTCGGCAAGTGCGCGCCTCTGCGTCGGGACAAGCAAATGTGGAAGCACAGATGAAATCCAAGACCCCGGGCCCATAGTTATCCAGTCAGCATCGGCAATTGCGCTCAAAGCCTCATTACGAGATGGAGGATCCTGAGGAATTATCCTCAAAGATTCAAGCCTGCCTTTAGATGTTGCAACTTGAGCCTGTCCGCGAACTACTGTGTAACGTCCCGCGTCGATGAAGGTTGCTTCAATGTCCAAGGGTTGGGATGACATGGGAAGCACTCGGCCGACGACTTTCAGCAAGGAAGCTACTCGATCAAGGCCCGCCACGGGATCTTCATCTCGATCCCAGAGGGCAGCGAGAAGTAAATTTCCGACGGCGTGACCTTGTAGCCAACCCTCGCCAGTGAATCGATGTTGAATGATCGTGGACCATTCACGTCCCCACTCATCATCAGAACAGAGCGCAGCAAGTGCCATGCGCAAATCTCCAGGCGGCAAGATAGGAAATTCTTGTCGCAGCCGGCCGCTGGATCCCCCGTTATCGGCAACCGTCACAATTGCAGTTATTGATGGCGTGATCTTTCGAAGCGATGCGAGAGTTGCAGCAAGTCCGTGTCCACCCCCGAGGGCAACAACTTTTTGAGGCACTATTCACGACCTACATCGCGATGAATCGCGTGGGCCTCAATAGAGACCGGACCTTGAGTCACGTTAAGACGTGTTGCGATTGCCTCAGATATTGCGACGCTTCGATGCTTTCCGCCTGTACAGCCCACAGCTAGTGTCACGTACTTTTTTCCTTCACGAAGATATCCTTCGGCCATTTGGTTGAGCAACGAGACATAACTGTCAACAAATGCTTCGACGCCAGGGGATGAAAGAACATGCTCGCTTACCTGTTCATCCAAACCCGTAAGTGCTCTGAGTTCGGGAACCCAGTGAGGATTGGGAATGAATCGACAATCTAGAACAAGATCAGCATCTACTGGAATGCCGTATTTATAACCGAAGGAAAGTACATTGACACGAACTCCGTGAGTCTCACCGGCAGCGAATATTTCTCCTACGCGCTTTTCAAGTTGGTGGACGTTGAGGTTGCTCGTATCGATGACAACGTCAGCGCGGGAGCGTAAATCTTCAAGGCGCGTGCGTTCGCGTGCAATTCCGTCAACAATTCGATCTGCACCTTGCAAAGGGTGGGGTCTTCGTGTCGACTCAAAACGCTGAACGAGTGCTTGATCCGTTGAATCCAAAAACAAGAGTCGATGAGGAAGGCCGTCGTCGCTCAGTTGCACTAGGGCGTGGTTGAGATCGTCAAAGAATCGTCCGCTACGGACGTCTACGACCACGGCCATTGCAGAGATTGCAGCTCCATCCGTTTGGGCGACAAGGGCCGGCAACAACGCAGCCGGGACATTGTCGACGACATACCAGCCAAGGTCCTCCAGGGCGTGGGCAACCGTGGAACGTCCGGCGCCGGACATCCCCGTCAGTATCAAGACTTCGCGTGGTTGGTTCATCTACTTCTTAATACTCCTGTATCTGTCAAGGACCTTCTAGACCTTCGCCGGTTCGGACTTCCTCAGTTAGTATTTCGCCAGTTTGCGCATCAAATGAAGGCGATCGCTCTTTCTGCAACGAAGAAATTATGATGTCGGCGATAGTTCCACCGATCCCTGGGATTTCAGCAATTTCTGCTGCGCTCGCTCGACGCAGAGCGGCAACCGAACCAAATCGTTTAAGAAGGGCCGCACGTCGAACGTGCCCAAGGTGTGGAACCTCATCAAGCAAAGATTCCAGCATGACTCCGGACCTGCGAGAGCGGTGAAAAGTAATTGCAAAGCGATGAGCCTCATCTCGAACCCGTTGTAGAAGATAGAGGCCTTCACTCGTTCGAGGGAGGATTAGCGGATCGCTTTGGCCCGGGAGCCAAACTTCTTCAAGTCGTTTTGCCAACCCGCACAGTGCGATGTCTTTCATTCCCATTTCTTCGAATGCGCGAGCTGCTGCAGAAACCTGAGGCGCTCCCCCGTCAACCACAATTAATTCAGGTGGGTAGGCGAATTTTCTCTGGGCACCACCTTGCTCAACCACCTGAGCCGGGTCCACATCCCTCTCGTCGGCAATCCTTTTCAAGCGTCGACTTAGGACTTGGTGGATGGCACGAGTGTCATCCCATGCCGTCGATGTGTCGATGATGAAGCGACGGTACTCGCTTTTTTTCGCCACCCCATCTTCAAATACAACCATGGACGCGACTACCGAAGTTCCAGAAATATTAGAGATGTCAAAGCACTCGATCCGAAGCGGTGGGCGTTCCAGGCTCAGAGCCTCTTGGATTTCTATTAACGCCTTGCCACTTACCGCACTGTCGGCAGAGCGTTTGTTTACCGATTGGATTAGGGCATATCGGGCGTTGCGTGCAACGGTGGTTAGAATTTCAACTTTCTCGCCTCGCTGAGGGACCTTGATTTCCACCTTCGACCCGCGCAAAGAACTCAGCCACGATTCTAAAACTTTGCAATCGTTAGGCAATTCATTGATCAAAATTTCAGCCGGTACATCTAGTCCGATGTTTGCCCCGGCCCCGTAGACAGAGGCAAAGAGTGCAGAAATATCATCCTCACCCTCAAGTGCGTTCCTTTGATCTAGGAGCCACGAACGCGATCCCTTGATGGCGCCGCCTCGGATTATGAATATTGATCCGGCCGAATGAGGACCCTCGCGATGGATGGCAAGCACATCGGCATACAAATTATCTGGCATAGTCGCATCAGCCGATTCCTTCACCCTCTCCATCGCAGAAATTTGATCTCTGATCTTCGCCGCTCGCTCAAATTCTTGAGCGGAAGCAGCCATCTCCATTTCCTTTTGCAAGGTGGGCACGATGTCACCAACCCCCGCGTCCATGAAATCTACAAGCCGACGAGCGAGTTTCATGTGATCCTCTTTTGAAATCCATTCCACGCATGGCGCGGCACATTTACCAATATCGCCAAGGAGGCATTGTCGATTGCTTCTTCTCGCCTTGTGAAAATTAGAATCGGTGCAGGAGCGCACTGGAAATACTTTGAGCATCACATCGAAGGTGTTGCGAAGCGCCCAGGCGTGTGTAAAGGGACCGAAATACTTGATTCCTGGTCTCTTCTGTTTGCGAGTAATAAATACTTTTGGGAACTCATCGCTTAAGGAGATCGCAAGGTAGGGATATGACTTGTCGTCTCGAAATTGAACGTTGTAAGTGGGATTGAATTGCTTTATCCAGGAGAACTCCAGTTGAAGTGCCTCGACTTCGGAGTCGACAAGTGTCCAATCGACCCTGACCGCCTCGTGGACCATTCGGTATGTGCGCTCCAGCAGATTGCCGTGAAAATAACTGCTGAGTCGTGACTTCAGGCTCAAGGCTTTTCCGACATAGATGACTTCATCGTCGGCGTTAAAGAAGCGATATACCCCTGGAAGCGGCGGTATATCGTTCGGACGATAACTTGCTGGGTCGGCCATGACGTCGAAACCTACGCACTCATCCGATTACTTTTCAATATTTCCCTTAGGTACTGTCCCGTGTAACTTTTCTCATTCATGGCGACGTCTTCAGGGGTTCCTTGAGCAACAACGGTGCCTCCCCTGAATCCACCTTCGGGTCCCATATCAACAACCCAATCTGCGCATTTGATGACATCGAGATTGTGCTCGATCACGACAACGGTATTACCGGTGTCGACGAGGCGATTGAGCACGCCAAGTAGTTTGCTGACATCTTCAAAGTGAAGACCAGTGGTGGGTTCGTCGAGAACGTAGATAGTGCGCCCTGTTGAGCGTCTCTGAAGCTCGGTAGCCAACTTTACGCGCTGGGCCTCGCCGCCAGAAAGAGTTGGCGCCGATTGGCCAAGCCTTACGTAGCCAAGACCCACTTCGCACAGAGTTTTAAGAAAGCGCGCGATTGTTGGCACAGCTTCGAAAAATCCGCGTGCCTCTTCGATTGGCATGTTCAAAACTTCTGCAATCGTCCTGCCTTTGTAATGCACTTCGAGAGTCTCACGGTTATAGCGAGCTCCATGACAGACTTCGCATGGAACGTAAACATCAGGTAGAAAGTTCATTTCGATGGTGATGGTGCCATCTCCTGCACAGTTCTCGCAGCGCCCGCCTTTCACATTGAAGGAAAAGCGACCTTGGAGATAGCCTCGTACTTTTGCCTCAGAAGTCTCGGCAAAGAGTGCGCGGATCCTGTCGAATACACCGGTATAGGTGGCCGGGTTTGAGCGCGGAGTGCGGCCAATTGGAGATTGATCAACGTGAACAACTTTGTCCAAGAGATCGACGCCAGAGACACTTCGATGTCGTCCTGGGACAAGTCGCGCGCCATTGAGCTTATTTGCCAGGGTCGAGTAGAGAATGTCATTGATCAGAGTCGACTTGCCCGAGCCGCTGACACCGGTAACCGCGACAAAGACGCTTAGTGGAATCGCAACTTCAATATCCTTGAGGTTGTTCTCTTTGGCCCCTTTGATCACAAGCCTACGTTTTGCTTCAGTGGGGCGCCTAAATTCGGGAATGGAGATTGCCCTTCGCCCCGAAAGATAAGCACCTGTTATTGATTCTTCTGATTCGATGAGCGACTGATAATCCCCTGAAACCACGACCTTGCCACCGTGCTCGCCCGCACCTGGACCGATATCGACGATCCAGTCCGCCGCTCGAATTGTCTCTTCATCGTGCTCGACAACGATGAGTGTATTGCCAAGGTCTCGAAGTTTTGTGAGTGTCTCTATAAGGCGGCGATTGTCACGTTGGTGCAATCCAATGCTCGGCTCATCCAGAACGTAGAGCACGCCGACTAACCCAGATCCAATCTGCGTTGCAAGACGAATTCGCTGGGCTTCTCCCCCTGAGAGTGTGGCGGCTGGACGTTCGAGCGAGAGGTAATCCAATCCAACGTTTAGAAGGAACCCAAGGCGGGCATGCACTTCTTTGAGAACGCGTTCGGCGATCTGGCTTTCGCGGGCGTTGAGATCGACTTCAGCCAAGAAAGTGGCGCAGTCTGCAATGGAAAGTTCGCAAATTTGAGCGATGCTCTTACCGCCGACAGTCACCGCGAGTACCTCAGGCTTGAGACGCGCACCTTCGCACACCGGGCAAGGTATTTGGCGCATATATCCCTCGTACTTATCACGGCTGTAGTCGCTATCGGTTTCGGCGTGACGGCGATGAATAAACGGGACAACGCCTTCGAAGCCTGTGGAGTAATTGCGAACGCGGCCGTAACGGTTCTTATATTTCACGTGCACTTCATACTCGTATCCGTGAAGAATTGCTTCCTTGGCCTTCGTTGAAAGTTTGCGCCAAGGATTATCCAGAGAAAATTTCACTTCACCAGATAGCGCCTCGAGTAGACGCAGGAAGTATTCTGACGTTTGGCCTGTCGACCATGGCGCGATGGCTCCTTCGTTAATAGCCAAAGAGTCATCAGGGACAATCAAATCGTGGTCGACTTCCAACTTTGTGCCTATACCTGTACATGCAGGACATGCACCGAAGGGTGAATTGAATGAGAATGATCGAGGTTCTAGCTCTTCGAAAGAGAGTTCGCAATCGTGGCAGGCCAAGTGTTCGCTGAAAGTGCGTTCCTTCTCGCTTCCCTCGGCATCTACAAAATCGAGCAATACAATGCCTTGAGCCAATCGAAGTGCCGTCTCAATCGAGTCAGTAAGTCGGTTCTTTGAGTCAGCCTTTGCCGTTAGCCGGTCAACGACAACTTCAATGGTGTGCTTCTCTTGCTTTTTCAATTTTGGAAGGTCAGAAAGTTGAATTACCGAACCGTCTACTCGTGCCCGTGAATATCCCTGGCTGATGAGTTCTTGGAAGAGATCGACGAATTCTCCTTTTCTGGCCCTAACCACCGGGGCAAGTACCAAGAATTTTGTCGACGTTGGCATTGCAAGGATTTGATCCACAATTTGCTGAGGACTCTGACGCGACACGGGCTTGCCGCAATTTGGGCAATGAGGTCTACCTGCGCGTGCGAAAAGCAATCGGAGATAGTCGTAGACCTCGGTGATGGTGCCCACCGTTGAACGAGGATTGCGGTTTGTGGATTTTTGATCAATGGAGACCGCCGGAGAGAGACCTTCGATAAAGTCCACGTCTGGCTTATCCATTTGACCCAGAAACTGTCTTGCGTAAGCCGACAGAGATTCGACATAGCGTCTCTGACCTTCGGCAAAGATCGTGTCGAAGGCAAGGCTCGACTTACCAGAACCCGAAAGGCCGGTAAATACAACGAGGGAATTGCGCGGAAGTTCTATCGAGACGTTCTTGAGATTATGTTCACGCGCTCCGCGGACGATGAGATGGTCAGCCATTGTTGTTTACACCCCCGCCGTTTCCATGCCTCGTAGTTCGCGTTTGAGATCTTTGATTTCATCACGCAATCTGGCTGCCAATTCGAATTGCAAATCTCCCGCCGCCGAGCGCATTTGATCGGTCAGCGACTCTATCAAAGCCAAGAGCTCTTGGCGTGGCAGGGTCTTCAAAGTCTTGGTGTGCACCCCTATCGCTGGAGTGCGAGATCGCGATGCGGCACGACCAGAGGATGCAAGTAATTCATCCGTATCCTGGCTTTCGCGGTTGATGAGATCGGTGATATCTGCAATCTTTTTACGTAATGGCCGAGGATCCACACCGCGTTCGAGGTTGTAGGCAACTTGTTTGGCGCGTCTTCGATTTGTCTCATCGATCGCTTTAGCCATGGACTTGGTCATGTTGTCGGCATACATATGAACTTCGCCCGATACATTTCGAGCAGCGCGACCGATAGTTTGAATAAGCGAAGTAGCCGACCGGAGGAATCCTTCCTTGTCAGCGTCCAAGATTGAAACTAATGAAACTTCAGGAAGATCCAGGCCCTCACGAAGGAGGTTGATGCCGATTAATACGTCGTACTCGCCTGATCGAAGTTCGCGAAGTAACTCGACCCGTCGAAGAGTGTCGACCTCGGAATGCAAGTAGCGAACTCGGACTCCTCGCTCTTGCAAGTAATCTGTGAGATCTTCAGACATTTTCTTGGTCAATGTTGTTACAAGGACTCGCTCATTCTTCTCGGCGCGAATGTTGATCTCGTGAAGGAGGTCATCGATCTGCCCCTTTATTGGCTTCACAACGATCTTGGGATCGACCAACCCGGTCGGTCGGATAACTTGCTCAACAACATCGCCTTGAACTTTGTTCAATTCATATGGCCCTGGTGTGGCCGAGAGATACACCTTCTGACCCACCCGTTCGAGGAACTCGTCCCACCGCAGGGGTCGATTATCCATGGCGCTTGGAAGGCGAAAACCGTGCTCAACAAGGGTCCGTTTGCGAGATGCATCCCCCTCAAACATGGCTCCAATTTGTGGAACGGTCACGTGGGATTCGTCGATGACAAGGAGGAAGTCCTCGGGAAAATAGTCGAGGAGGCAGTTCGGCCCTGAGCCCGCGGCACGTCCATCGATATGCCGCGAGTAGTTCTCGATTCCAGAGCAAAAACCCAGGTTCTGCATCATCTCGATATCAAATGTCGTGCGCATCCGAAGACGCTGTGCCTCCAAGAGCTTGCCCTGGCGCTCAAAACTGTCGAGTTGGACTTCAAGTTCTTGTTCGATATCGACGATGGCTCGTTTCATCGTCTCGGGGCCAGCGGCGTAGTGAGTGGCGGGAAAGATATACATCTCGGTCTCGTCGCGGACGATTTCACCGGTTAACGGATGCAATGTGGTGATTCTTTCGATCTCATCCCCAAACATCTCGATTCGGAGCGCAAGCTCTTCATACATCGGAATTATTTCGATGGTGTCGCCACGTACTCTAAATGTGCCTCGTTCAAACGCCATGTCATTGCGCTTGTACTGAATGTCAACGAACTTGCGAAGCAGGACGTTGCGTTCGATATGGTCGCCGACCCGCAACGACACCATGCGATCTACATATTCCTGCGGTGTGCCCAGTCCGTAAATACACGACACGGTCGCGACAACAATGACATCGCGACGGGTAAGGAGTGAGTTTGTCGCTGAGTGCCGTAAACGTTCGACCTCATCATTGACACTTGAGTCCTTTTCGATGAATGTGTCAGTCTGCGGAACGTACGCCTCTGGCTGGTAGTAGTCGTAATAGGACACGAAGTACTCGACCGCATTGTTTGGCATGAGCTCGCGAAATTCATTGGCGAGTTGGGCGGCCAATGTCTTGTTAGGCGCGATCACCAAAGTGGGTCGCTGTAATCTCTCAATCAACCAAGCAGTGCTCGCGGACTTGCCGGTGCCTGTTGCGCCGAGGAGCACGACATCTTGATCGCCGCGTTCGATCCGTCGAACAATTTCTTCAATGGCCTCTGGCTGATCTCCAGCCGGAACGTAGTCGCTGATGACTTGAAAAGGCTCAACGCGTCTTTGAATATCGGTTACAGGACGCACAAAACAACTCTAGTCTTCGTCATTTTTTCTCGCGCTGCATAGATGGCAGGATCTTCTCCCACACGTATTCGATGTGGCGTAACAACTCGTCAGGGGTTCCATTATTGGTAATTACATACCCAGCCACTGACATTCTTTCCTCCGGCGAAGCTTGCGCTCGGATTCGAGCGTCAATTTCCGACCCCAACATCCCTCGTTTTATCAGTCGATCAGTTCGAATATCAAGGTCAGATTCGACCGTAATCACGAAATCGAAGCGGGTGGCCGCGCCAGTTTCTGCAAGAAGTGGTATTTCATAGACGAGAATGTCGTCGCCTTGAAGACGCGCGACTGCGGCCTCGAATGCGTCACGCACCAGCGGGTGGACGATCGATTCGAGAGTGACTCGATCCGCCATATTTCCAAAGACTCGCTCGGCTAGGGCTCGGCGATCGATCTGTCCGTCTCGAAGTATGGAATCTCCAAAGGCCGCAATGACTTGGTCAAAGCCTCTGCTGCCCCGCTCAATTACCTCACGCGCAATGACGTCGGCATCTAAGATATTAGCGCCAAGATCAGAAAAATACTGTCCTGCCAGAGATTTACCAGAACCGATTCCGCCCGTAAGCCCAACGATCAGCACCACAATGCGACCTTAGCCTTTCATCTTCAATGAAGAAACCGACCCCGAGATTACTCTCGGAGCCGGCTTTACTTCGACGGAGTCGCTCAAAAACTATTCGGCGACCTCTCCAGCAATTTCAGCTAATTCAGACAAGGCAGGTTCGGAGGCGGGTTCGGAGGCAGCTGCGGCATCGGCTGCACGAGCCTCGTCCTTCTGCTTCTTATGAGCCATAAAGCGCATCTGGGCTTCGGCGTATTGACGCTCCCACTCTTCGCGCTGCGTCTCGTAGCCTGGCTTCCATTCCTGTGACTCTGGATCAAAACCTTCAGGGTAAATGAAATTTCCGTCACCGTCATATCGAGCGGCCATACCGTACTGAGTCGGATCGAATGCTTCGATTTCAACTTCATGACCTTCGTTAGCCTGTTTGAGAGAAAGTGAAATTCTGCGGCGCTCAAGATCGATATCAATGATCTTTACGAACAACTCGTCGCCAACTTGAACAACCTGTTCAGGAATTTCTACGTGGCGTTCTGCCAACTCAGAAATGTGAACAAGTCCTTCGATGCCTTCGTGGACGCGGATGAACGCACCGAAAGGAACCAACTTGGTTACCTGTCCAGGTACAACCTGGTTGATGGTGTGCGTACGGGCGAATGCTTGCCATGGATCTTCTTGCGTTGCCTTCAACGACAGTGAAACACGCTCGCGCTCGAAATCAACTTCGAGAACTTCGACGGTTACTTCGTCGCCAACTTCAACAACCTCGCCAGGATGATCAATGTGCTTCCAAGAAAGCTCTGATACGTGAACCAACCCGTCCACTCCGCCCAAATCAACAAATGCACCGAAGTTCACAATAGATGAAACAACACCGGTTCGAACTTGGCCCTTCTGCAACTGGTTGAGGAAGGTAGTGCGTGACTCGGATTGAGTCTGCTCGAGGTAAGCACGACGGGAAAGAACCACATTGTTGCGATTCTTATCCAATTCGATGATGCGCGCTTCAACCTGCTTGCCGATGTACGGGGTCAGGTCGCGCACGCGACGCATTTCAACAAGAGAAGCTGGAAGGAAGCCACGGAGACCGATGTCAACGATCAAGCCGCCCTTAACAACTTCAATAACGGTTCCGACGACAACCTCGTCGCGCTCCTTCTTGCCTTCGATCTCGCCCCAAGCGCGCTCATACTGTGCGCGTTTCTTGGACAGGATCAGGCGGCCTTCTTTGTCTTCCTTCTGGAGAACAAGGGCCTCAATCTTTTCGCCAACCTTGACGATCTCGCTTGGATCGACATCGTGGCGGATAGAGAGTTCACGTGAAGGGATAACTCCTTCGGTTTTGTATCCAATGTCCACCAGTACTTCGTCGCGGTCTACCTGAACGACGATGCCTTCAACAAGGTCACCATCATTGAAATTTCTGATGGTGCCTTCAATTGCGGCCATAAAGTCTGCGGCTGTTCCAATATCATTTACTGCAATTACTGGTGAGGTACTCAAGTTGCTCCGTAGGGATAGAAAGTAGTAGGGATAGGGCTGCTAAGGGTACGGTTTGGCGGCAATCTGGGTCAATTCGCGTGCGATTTGTCCCGACGTGGGTGCGGGTCGCCACGTTAGACTAAATAATCTTATGAATCGCTACAGGCAACTTCTGAGCCTGCCCTACGTGAAGCCCCTGGTCTTCAGTGCATTTCCCGCTCGAATGGCTTACGGGATGGTTGGACTTTCGATCTTCTTTAAGACGATCCATGAGACTCACTCAATTCCATTGGCTGGGTTGGCGATCGGACTCAACTCGCTCTCGGGCTCCTTCACTTCTGGCATACGCGGATCTTTGATTGACCGATACGGACAGAAATGGCCCATCCGGATTTTTGTCCCCGCCTATGTGACGATGCTCGTTCTACTCAATCTTGCTCATGGCTCCCACTCGATACTTGTTCTCGCGTTTATCCTCGGATTCACGGCTCCCCCGATCAACCTTTCGGTCAGACCGATCTGGAAATCGCTCGTTCCCCCTGATGTATTGCGAACCGCATACGCACTGGACACATCTGTTATCAATGCGTCCAGCGTTATCGGACCAATCCTCGCGACAACACTTGCACTTTCGTCGCATCCATCAAGTGCGTTACTTACCTGTGCGGCTTCGATGCTCATAGGTGGAATCGCACTCAGTTTCAACAAATCCGTTCACGGTTGGGTACCAGAGAAGAAGGAAACAGGTACCGCGCCTCTGTGGCGACACCCAGCCATGCTCCTTCTCATGTTCGAAGGCTCTTTCATTGGTTTCGGTTGGGGCGCGTTCAACGTCGGAGTGCCCGCATTTGCAACATTGCAAAACGTTCCCCATCGCACCGCGTGGATCTTAAGCACGATGGGTATCGCAAATATCATCGGCGGTCTCCTAGGTGGGCTCGTATCAAGACGATCTTCACCGCTCAAATCAATGCTCACTACTTACGTACTCTGGTTTGCCGTTTCCATCCCCCTTGCACTTACTCGGCCAGACTGGAGTATGGCGCTGGTTGGTGCCTTCATCGGACTTTGTGGAGGAGCATTACAAGTTTTCTATTGGGAAGTCATGGAGGCGGTTCGCCCTCGTGGCAGCGCCACTGCATCCATGGGGTGGCTATGGACGGTTGAAGGCTCTATGGCAGCATTTGGTTCGGCCGCTGGGGGGTGGATTTCGAAGACATATTCGCCTCAAGTCTGCCTTGCAATTACTACTATCTCCACTGGTTGCGGCCTGGCGATTGTCATTCTTGGGAGGGGACGACTCAGCGCGGCAAAGAGCCTTCCAAGCTTCACGCAAGATTTGCAGGCGATGGAAGATAACGCATCACCAAATCAATAATGATTTCTTAGTGCGCGGCTTCGTTCCAACTCTTTCCTATCCCCACGCTTACCTCTAGCAGGGCCTTCAGCGGATAAGCCGAGCCCATTGCCTCTCGCACGACAGTCGTCAAGACTTCTTCTTCGCCACTGATTACTTCGAAGATCAATTCATCGTGCACTTGCAACAGCAGTCGGGATTTCAATCCATTTGCCGTAAGTCCCACTTCAACATTGAGCATCGCCTGTTTGATGATGTCTGCCGCGGAACCTTGAATCGGAGCATTGAGAGCCATCCGTTCGGCCACTTCCCTGCGCTGGCGATTATCATTCAGTAAATCCGGAAGATATCGTCGACGGCCCAAAATAGTTTCGGTGTAACCGACTTTACGTGCTTGTTCGACTACGGTCTTCAAGTACTCTCGGATTCCACCGAATCGTTCGAAATATTTGTCCATAAGTATCTGGGCCTCGGGTGGTGTAATTCCAAGTTGGGCCGATAGACCAAAGGATGAAAGGCCATAGGCAAGACCGTAAGACATGGCCTTGATCTGCCGACGCATTTCAGGCGTCACGTGCTGCGCATCAACTCCAAAGACTTCGCTGGCAACGGTTGAATGAAGATCCTCTCCTTTTGTAAATGCTGCTAGCAGGTGCTCGTCATTCGACAAATGCGCCATGATTCGCATCTCAATTTGGCTATAATCCGCAGTCAATAACGTTGCGTAACCGTTTCCTGCGATAAAGCATTCACGGATGCGACGACCTTCCTCGGTGCGAACGGGGATGTTCTGCAGATTAGGACCCGTGGATGAAAGTCGACCGGTCGCTGCGATCGTCTGTTGGAAGTGAGTGTGAATGCGTCCGTCACTAGCTACTTCAGTGATGAGCCCCTCAACGGTCGTACGCAATTTGTTGGTCTCGCGTATACGGAGAAGATGCGTGAGCACCGGATGACCCGTTGTTTCCGAAAGCCATTCCAATGATTCAGCATCGGTTGTGTAGCCAGTCTTGATCTTCTTGGTCTTCGGCAATTTCAACTCATCGAAGAGAATGACTTGGAGCTGTTTTGGCGAGGCAATATTGAACTCATGGCCAACCGCCTCAAATGCTGCATTGGTCTCACGTTCAGCCTCTCCAGCAAAAAAGGATTGTAGATCCGTAAGTCCCTTCTTATCCACCGCAACACCTACACGTTCCATTTTCGCAAGTAGTCCGGCGATCGGCAGTTCAAGGTTGTTGTAGAGGTCCAGCACATTGCGGTCCTTGAGCTCTCGCTCGAGGGAAGTTCGAAGATCAAATAGTGCCATTGCGCCGTTGACTAGCATCTTCTCCGAGTCGTTGGAGGATGCGATTGTCCCATCACCCCATCGGGCGACGATGTCGCCTAAATCCAACGCGCGCACTCCTGGATTGATTACATATGCCGCCAGAGCAGTGTCAAAAAGTATTCCTTCTACTGGGGTGACTCGCGATAAACCCTTGGCATCATGCAAAAGCTTGCCGATCTTCGGATTCGAAATCCAATCTCCCATCTTGGAAGAGTGAATAAGGTAAGCCTCCTTTGAGGAAAGCGCCACCGCATATCGGTGCACCTTTTCATCAACAACTTCGAAGGTGATCGCGATTTCACCCGAGTGGGTGGAGATTCGTTGATCCAAATCCTTGGGCGAAAGAAGTTCGAGATCCGAGTCAAATTGGAGCATCATCAGGGGCTCTGCTTCTGATTTCTTCGCCGAATCTCTACTGGTGAAAACTTTGATGCGATCTTTCAAAGTACGAAATTCAAGCAAGTCAAAAAGTGGCAAGATCTTTGATTCGTCTACTCCCGCCCATCGAAGTTCGTCAATCTGCGACTCCAGAGGAACTGTATGAATTAACTGGGTAAGCTCGCGATTTCTCAAGACGATATCGATGTTGCTTCGAAGCGATTCTCCGACTTTGCCAGAAATCTTGTCGATGTTTGCGATCAGATTCGAAACATCACCGTATTCGACGACCCATTTTGCCGCTGTCTTTTCACCAACTCCCGGTACCGATGGCAAGTTGTCGCTTGGATCCCCTCGGAGTGCTGCGAACTCCGGATAACTACTCGGGGTCATGCCGTACTTTTCAAAAATTGCATCAGGGGTCATGCGCACAAGATCGCTAACGCCCTTCTTGGGATAGAGCACCGTGATCTTCTCGGTAACCAATTGGAAGCAATCGCGGTCGCCGGAACAGATGATGACGTCTATCCCTTTGCTCTGGGCGCGCGAGGCAAGGGTGGCGAGAATATCATCGGCTTCAAAACCTTCACGTTCGAACTGTGAAATCCCAAAGGCTCCAACAAGTTCATGAAGGTAGGACATCTGCGAACGGAACTCATCTGGAGTGGCGGCGCGATTTGCCTTGTACTCGGGGTATTTCTCGGTTCGAAAAGTCTTACGAGAGACATCAAAGGCCACTGCCACATGAGTGGGTTTCTCATCCCGCAGCAGTGAGATAAGCATCGTCGCAAAACCATAAATCGCGTTGGTGTGCTGGCCGGTGGCCGTTGTGAAATTCTCGGCCGGCAGTGCGTAAAAGGCTCGATAGGCCATCGAATGCCCATCAATTAAAAGCAACCGATCACTCATGCCCGCGAGTCTATTCCAGATACACTTCCTGTTTATGAGCGAAAAAGACGATTCCGATTTCATGACGCAATTGAGGGTGCGTGGAAGCGGCGCCCTCGATCAAAAAATGGGTATTCAGATTCTCGAGGCTTCGCCCATGCGTCTGGTTGCGACTATGCCGGTTGAAGGAAATACCCAACCGCTAGGCTTACTTCACGGTGGCGCGAATGTCGTCTTGGCCGAAAGTCTCGGTTCCATCGGTACTCAACTCCATGCGGGTCCATCCCGTCGGATTGTTGGCGTGGACATAAATGCAACGCATCACCGATCAGCGACAAAAGGAACCGTCATGGCAGTTGCCACTCCGATTTCGCTGGGCAAGACACTGTGCTGTTACGAAGTTGTGATTACAAATGACGAAGGACAGCGCACGTGCACCGCAAGAATTACCTGCTTAATATTGGCGCCTCGGTAGTATTTCTTCTTAACCGCCGAGGTAGGCCTTTGTGACGGCTTCGTCCTTTGCAAGGTCGGATGCATTACCGCTCATCTTGATCGAACCAGATTCAAGAACATAGGCCCGGTCAGCAACATCTAGCGCGGCCGCGGCATTTTGTTCAATAAGCAAAATCGTGATTCCTTGCTCGCGAATCTTTACGATCGTTTCAAAGATTATGTCGACGAGTACAGGAGCAAGGCCCATCGAGGGCTCATCAAGCAAGAGAAGTTTCGGTGCGCCCATCATGGCACGAGCGACCGCCAACATCTGTTGCTCACCGCCCGACATTGTGCCACCCTTCTGTTCGATTCGTTCTCGAAGGCGTGGGAACAATTCCAAGACTCGCTGCATGTCACTTTCGATAGCGGACTTGTCGTTTCGAAGGAAAGCACCGAGTTCCAGATTTTCACGGACCGACATCCTTGGAAAAATTCTGCGGCCTTCTGGGGATTGGCAAAGTCCCTTACTAACGATTTCATGACCCTCTTTGCCGTCAATACGTTCACCAGCGAAGGTGATGGTTCCTGCTTTCGGTTTCAATAGACCCGAAATGGTGCGCAACGTGGTTGACTTACCCGCTCCATTTGAGCCAATCAATGTGACAATTTCGCCCTCGTTGACGGTTAATGACACATTCTTAACTGCAAGAATCGAACCATAGGCAACTTGCAAATCTTTGACTTCAAGAAGAGTACTCATGCCTTCTCTCCCTTGGCTTTGCCCAGGTAGGCCTCGATGACGCGTTGGTTGGATTTAATGTCGGAAGGCGATCCTTCTGCGATCTTCTCGCCTTGATCTAGAACCGTAATTCGCTCGGAGACAGACATAACCACGCTCATATCGTGTTCAATGAGGAGAATGGAGACATTCTGCTCATCGCGTACGCGATACACAAAATCAATAAATGTTAGGGATTCTTGAGGGTTCATGCCCGCTGTGGGTTCATCAAGAAGCAGGACTCTAGGTTTCAGAGCCAAAGCACGCGCCACTTCAAGTCGACGTTGGTCACCGTAGGAAAGATTTCGTGCATACTCTCCCGCCCACTTGCCGATGCCGACAAAATTTAGAAGTTCGCGGGCTTGCTCACGTGATTCGCGCTCCTCGCGACGTTGGCCAGGCGTGCGGAATATGGTGGCCAAGATTCCAGCCTTCAAGTGGGAATGCATCGCCACCATTACATTTTCTTCTGCAGTCATAAGACCGAATAGGCGAATATTCTGGAACGTACGAGCAAGCCCACCCGCTGCGATTTTGTGTGGCGCCATTGCCGTGATGTCGTCTTCTCCAAACAATACGTTGCCACTTGTCGGCTTATAAAGTCCCGTCAAAACGTTAAAGAAAGTCGTCTTGCCTGCCCCATTCGGTCCGATCAAACTTACAATTTTGCCAGTAGGAATATCAAAGGAAACCGAATTGACGGCAATGAGTCCGCCAAACTTAACGGTGATGTTGTCCGCTCTAAGTGCTGAAGTCATTATTCAGCACCCCCACTAGATTCGTCGTCTTCGTGGAGTATCGCCTTCAATCGTGACTCTGGGATCAATCCCTCGCGTCTAAAGAGCATCATCAAGACCAACGCACCGCCAAAGAGTAAGAAGTTATAGGAAGGAAAATTGATCGTCGTGTGGAAAGTGTTATTCACAAGATCGCCGAATGCCGGCAATCCAGTGGAGTTGATCCACGCGAGCAGGAGGGCGCCGACCATGACTCCCCAAACGTTTCCCATGCCGCCGAGTACAACCATCGCTAGCAAAATGATCGAAATAGAAAAGTTGAATCGGTCGGCAAAGACCCCGCCGACGTGTGTCGCGTAAGCGACGCCGCCTACTCCACCCGAAAATGCACCAACCGCATACGCCGACAATTTAGTTCTCATGAGCGGCACGCCCATCATACTTGCTGCGAGCTCGTCTTCGCGAATTGCCAACCAAGCGCGGCCTAAGCGCCCGGTGCGCAAACGAAGGGACATGAAGACCATGAACGCGGTAAGAAGGACGAAAATGAAGAACTTCCAACTAAAGTCGAAGGGGCTTAAGGACCTGCCTGGAACTCCAATGTTGTCGACTGGCGAAATACCTTGAGTTCCATTGGTCAAGTTGAATCCACCGATATTGGATCCGTTGACGAAGAACTGCGGAATGATTTCGCCAAATCCAAGAGTCACGAGTGCCAAGTAGTCGCTCTTGAGCCGAAGGGTTGGTGCGCCGATAATCAATCCAAAGAAGGCACAGATCAATCCCCCAATGAAGATGACTCCCCAGAAGCTGATGTGCATGCCAGGAACAACCTTTGGCGAAGTGCTGAGAATGTGGATGTTCACCTGTCTGAAAAAGGATGACATAAACCATCCCGCGGTGTAACCGCCAATTGCCCAGAACGCCACAAAACCCAAGTCGAGCAAACCTGCATAACCAACGACGATATTTAGACCAAGGGCGGCGATAACCCAGAC
>JANXZF010000109.1 GCA_025355665.1 Actinomycetes bacterium | reverse complement strand
AATCGCCACAAGACCATCGGTCTCGCAAAGCGATTTCGACTATCCACTCTCGGTTGGGATTCTGCGAGAGAGCGCACGAGGATTCCTGGGTTACCCAGCTGTTTCTGGACACGGTAAGGCGGGGGCTTGGTCCACGAAATTTGAAGTCAGCGACTTCCAGCAGAAAGGGAATCATCTCGACGTAAAGTTCAAAGATGACTTCGCCGAACTTGAATTAAATGTGTCATTTGATTTTGACAAGTCGGGAGTGCTCACCCAGCGAGCGACACTCAAGAACATTGGGAAGGCAACATATTTTCTTAATGAGTATGTCCATTGGCTTCCTTTGCCGTCAGAAGCCCGCCAAACACTAGATTTTGCTGGTCGTTGGTCAAACGAGCGAAACCCTCAACGCCGTGAAATTGCCACTGGTACATGGGTGCGCCAGTCTCGAGAAGGGCGCAGCGGGCACAATTTCTCGGTGGCCGAAATTGCACTTACGCCAGAAACTAATTTTCAAGGCGGGCAAGCGTGGGCAGTGAGCATTGCGTGGAGTGGAAACTCCCAATATCTCGTAGAGCGTTTACCTGACGGAAGTCAGGCAATCGGTGGTGGAGAACTTCTGCTGCCAGGTGAAATTCAACTTGAGAGCGGAGAGAGCTACGACGCTCCCGCGCTCGTTGCGACCTACTCCAATAAAGGATTGGACGGATTAAGCAGGGCATTTCATACGCACATTAGGTCTCGTGATTCTCACCCACGCCGACCGCGTCCCCTGACGTTGAATTTATGGGAGGCGGTTTATTTCGCGCATGGTGAAGAAAATATCAAGAAGATTGTAGACGTCGCCGCAGAAATTGGAGTCGAGCGAGTAGTTCTAGACGATGGTTGGTTTCTTTCTCGACGCGATGATCGCGCGGGTCTTGGTGATTGGGTTGTTGATAAGGCCGTTTGGCCCAATGGGCTGCAACCCATTATTAAATATATTAACGACAAGGGAATTGAGTTTGGCCTCTGGTTTGAAGGTGAAATGATCAACGTGGACTCTGATCTCTATCGAGCCCACCCCGAATGGATTTTGCATGAAGGTGGGCGTATTCCGCCCGAGTGGCGACACCAACAGGTGCTAGACCTTGGACATGATGGCGCCTTCAATCACGTGCTATCTCAAGTCGACGCGATCTTGTCTGAAAACAATGTTGCTTACATTAAATGGGATCACAACCGAGTACTAGTAGATGCCGGGCATCAAGGACGCGCGGGAGTACATAGGCAAACTCTCGCTATCTATCGACTATTCGCTGAACTTAAATCTCGTCATCCAAATTTAGAAATCGAATCGTGCGCGTCGGGCGGGGCACGTATAGACCTGGGCGTTATTGATTACGTGGACCGTTTTTGGACAAGCGATAATAACGACGCTCTGGCGCGTCAACACATGCAACGTTGGACGATGCAAGTTATTCCGCCAGAAATGTTGGGAACTCATATCGGCCCGACGGAGGGGCATCAAACAGGTCGTACTCTTGATTTCTCGTTCCGCGCGATTACAGCGTTGTTTGGTCATGCAGGTATTGAGTGGGATATCACCGAAGCCGATGCAAAGACGCGTAGAAATTTGAGCTCATGGGCACGCTTTTACAAAGAGAACCGCGAGTTTTTGCACACGGGCGAAATGCTGCGGAGTGATCACCCTGACGAGAACGGTTATTTGTATGGCGTTGTTTCACCTGATGCCGATAGGGCTCTGTATGCCTATGTGCAGTTCGAACCATCGCAATCGATACACCCTGCGTCTCTGAAATTTCGAGGGCTTGACCCGAAGTCGACGTACTTGGTCAAAGCCGTTTATCCGGCTGGGCATCCTCGTTTCATGCTCAGAGAGACCCCCGAATGGTTGCGGGGAGTCACTCTTTCGGGCTCAGCTCTGGCTTGCGTCGGACTCGCGACTCCGATATTGGCCCCGGCTAACGCGATTCTCATAGAAATAACGAGGCTAGCTGGCTAGCTGGATTGTTATACAAACGTTACTAATAATCGGTGCCCTGCCCCTTGGCGAATAGAAATGGAATTGTTAACGTACGCCAGGCCGTTATTCCACGACTTAACTGTAGAGAAATGGGGAAAGCATGACAGAAATAACTTCCGGTGATGTCTCTCGTCGTACGCTGCTCAAAGGCGCGGGAGCTGTTGCTGGTGCTGCCACTATGGGAGGCCTCTTTAGCGCTGGCGCGGGTGCGGCCTCTGCCTTCGCTGCCGGCAAGACCGTAAGCGTCGGATCCAACCAATCAGATCCAGCCGCTCGCAAGGAGGATGTGGCTTGGGTTGCCGCAGCCACAAAAGCAGGTTTCGACGTCAAGTTAAATACCGTTGACCACAACACCTTCCAGAATCAAATCAACTCATACCTCCAGGGAACTCCGGACGACATCTTCACCTGGTTCGCCGGATACCGCATGCAGTTCTTCGCGCAAAAAGGATTAGCAGTTGATGTCTCTGACGTCTGGACGAAGGTAAGCAAGAACTTCACCACGGGCTTCAAGACTGCATCTACTGGCCTTGACGGCAAGCAGTACTTCGTTCCATCAACTTGGTATCCATGGGCAGTTATGTATCGCAAGTCAGTATTCAAAGCTGCCGGTGTTGATCCTGCCGCAATTGTTACTTGGGCAGACTTTATAAATGCTTGCAAGATCTTCAAATCCAAGGGACTGACTCCTATTGCCCTTGGCGACAAAGGTGGATGGGAAGCGATGGGAACTTTCGACTTCGTAAACCTTCGCACCAATGGTTATAAGTTCCACACTGACCTTCTTGGCGGACGTGCTTCATGGAAGGATGCACGAGTTCAGAAGACATTCAAGAATTGGGAGTCAATGTTCCCTTACCAAAACGCCAACACCCTAGATCTTGAATGGTCTGATGCCGCTCAACTCGTGTTGCAGAAGAAAGCAGCAATGCAAGTTATGGGTGCATTCCACGCCTCGATCTACACCGATCCAGCAGACTTGGCCGATCTTGCTCTCTTCCCATTCCCCGAAATCAACCGGGCCAACCGTCGCGATGCCGTAGAGGCTCCAATTGACGGATACATGCTGTCGAAGGCTGCTTCGAAGAACAGCGCTAATGCAAAGGCCCTTGCTGCTTGGTTGGCTTCCTCTGACTATTCAAATGCGATAGCCAGTGTGTCCCCGACCTCGCTCTTCGCGAATGTCAACATGCCGGCATCGGATAATCCATTCGTCCGCCAGCAGGTTGCCCTTGTCAAGGCTTCCAAGTACGTCACGCAGTTCCTTGATCGCGATACGCGTCCTGACTTTGCTGGCCCAATTGTTGGACCTGCACTTCAGAACTTCTTGAAGAATCCTGGCGACAAAGTCAAAATCGCCGCGAACTTGCAAAATCAATGGGATGCGCTGCCACCGGCCTAAACCGGTGACCAGGCAATCATCTTGACTACTTCAATACAAGCGAACTCGACGACGGTGGGGGCGAAAGTTCCCCCCCGTCGTCGGCGTTCTGCCTTTACTAAAAAGGATCGCCTGGTTCTTTTTGGTCTAGTTGGAATTCCAACTGCGCTGTGCATCGCCCTTGTTGTAATACCGGCTATTTTGACGATACTTCTCTCCTTCACCTTTTGGGACGGTATTGGCGGGCTGAAGACAATTCACTGGGCAGGATTTCAAAATTACAGGCAAATCTTCACTTTGTATGAAGCCTTCCCTAAGGCCCTTCGAAATAACGCTTTGTGGCTGGTCTTCTTTGCCTTAATTCCAACCCCCGCCGGAATAATTTTGGCGTATTTCGTCGATAAGAAACTTAAAGGAACTAACTTTTATCAAACAGCCTTCTACCTGCCGATGGTCCTGTCTTTGGCGGTTACGGGAATAGTTTGGGATTACATTTTTCGCACCAACGGGCTTGTCAATTCACTTTTAGGAAACACCAGCGCCGAGAGTGCGATTTCCTGGTTCGGTGATCCTCACAAAAATATTTGGGTGGTGCTTGGGATCGCATCTTGGCGTCATGTTGGCTACATCATGATGCTTTATTTAGCAGGCATGAAGGCAGTCGACCCTGCTTTGCATGAGGCAGCAGCCATTGATGGCGCCACGGATTGGTATACGTTCCGCAGGGTTATATTTCCGTCTCTGAGCGCTGTAAACGTCATCATTGTCGTCGTAACCGTAATTGATTCGCTTCGGGCATTTGACTTGGTGTACATCATTAATAGGGGTCGAAACGGCCTTGAACTCTTAGGCGTGCTCGTTTACGAGAATATTTTTGGCGAATCAAGCCGCATCGGTTGGGGTGCAGCATTAGCGACGATGCTGTTCTTGCTCTCCATCATTCCAATCATGATCTATCTTTATCAAACTTTTAAGAAGGACAAGTAGTGGTTACCGGAAAGAAGACGGTGGTCGGCCACGCTGTCACGTCGGCCATCCTGAGCATTCTTGGTCTTCTCTGGTTGCTGCCGATTCTCTGGACTTTGCTCCAGTCGCTTCGCCCTTATGGCGAGGTACTTAGGTACGGGAGTTTCAGCTGGCCGAAAGTTTTGAATTTCCATAATTACTACGTCGCGCTGGTCCAGTCGGAAATGTGGCGTTACTTCCTGAACTCAGTCGAAGTAACAGTCCCGGCCGTAATCCTGACGCTCTTTCTTGCTTCGATGGTGGCCTTCGTGGTCAGTCGATATTCATTCAAATTCAACATTCCTCTGCTTATGCTCTTTACTGCGGCGAACTTACTTCCGCCTCAACTCGTCTTCATTCCGCTTTACCGCATGTACTTGGCTATTCCGGTACCAAGTTTCATTAACGATAACGGCGTCCTATATGACACTCAGTTGGGTCTTATCTTGATTCACGTTGCATTCCAGATGGGTTTTGCAACATTTGTTCTGAGCAATTACATGAAGACCATTCCTAAAGAGATCAGCGAGTCAGCTGTGGTGGATGGTGCCACTGTCTGGGTCCATTACAGCAAGGTCATGCTTCCACTGCTTCGTCCGGCTCTTGCCTCCCTTGGCGTTCTCCTGACGACCTGGATTTACAACGACTTCTTCTGGTCGGTCGCTTTGTTGAAGACAGGAAACAAACGCCCTATCACGGCAGCGTTGAGTAATTTGCAGGGTGAATTCTTTAAGGATTACAACCTTTTGGCAGCGGGGGCTGCCTTGGCCTTCATCCCTACGTTGATCGTGTTCTTCGTCCTTAGACGTCAATTTGTCGCTGGACTAACCCTTGGATCCACCAAGGGTTAGACACAATGCCTTCCCATCCAAATCGAGCAAAGGGAGTACCAAGATGTTTCTAAAAGAGCCAACGCACATTCTGCTTCTAGTGGTCGTCCTCACCCTCTTATTTGGTGCGAAACGACTTCCAGATGCATCTCGCTCGCTTGCAAGCTCGTTGAAAATATTTCGGAGCGAACTCAAAGATGTGAAGGAAGAGGTCAAAGTCGCCGATAGTGAGAGCCGTACCGCGGAAAAATAAGATAATTGGCAAAAGCCCCCGCGGGTCGAATGCCGCTTCTGGAACATCTTCGTGAGTTACGCCGCAGGGTAGTTCGCTCGGCAATCGTAATTTTGATTGGTTCTGGCATTGGTTGGTATTTGTATAACCCGATAATTACCTCGCTTGCTCGGCCAGTGTGCGACCTTGCTAAAGCGCAGGCCACCAACGCTACCCATTGCGGATCGCTCTATATAAACGGCGTTCTCGGTCCACTCAACCTTCAAATCAAGGTCGCAATACTTACAGGTCTAATTATCACGGGACCCTTATGGCTATATCAATTATGGGCATTTATCGCACCCGGTTTGCACCGAAAGGAGAAACGTAACTCGGTGCTCTTTCTGGTAGCTGCGACTCCGTTTTTCGCGGCTGGGGCGATGATGGGTTATTTGATTCTGCCACTCGCGATTAAGGTCCTCTTTGGTTTTACGCCGCATTCATTGGCCAACCTCGTAAAGTTTGACGATTACTTGGATTTTGTAATGCGAATAATCCTGCTATTCGGATTAGCCTTTGAATTGCCTATCTTTTTGGTCGGCCTCAATCTCATTGGTCTTCTTTCAGGGAAAGCCATACTTCGTCCTTGGCGTCTCTGGGTTTTTGGAATTACTGTCTTTGTGGCCGGATTTACGCCCACGGGAGACCCTTTAACAATGACGCTGCTGGCGCTACCACTTTGCATTTTCTATTTTGCGGCCGGTGGAATATCTGTCTTGGTTGATCGTCGGCGTGCCAAGCGCGCCGAAGTGTTTTAGGGCCGCGGCTCTATTTCAAATGTACGAGTTCAGCTATTCCGTCTGTAAAGAAGCTGTCTCCACTTGCGTTTTTGCCGAGTTGTGGCTGCACAACTGTAAGAAGTTCGCCCTGCAGCCCGAGGGAGGTGATGATGTAGCTTCTCTCGCGGTCGATATTCGGGTCGATATGGTGCGTCGGTAATTTGGCCGCTCCCGCAAACTCAACCCCCTCATCAAAACTGGCGGTTGCTACCCAAATCTGGCGTCCATCTGGGAGGACGTAATCCGTGCGCCATATGCGCGTGTGGTGACGCTGTTTTAGCGAATGCGTGGCCGTGGATTGTTCAAAAGCAATATTTTCTGGCTTAAAGTTTAAATACGATGGCGTAACGGGGGCGGTGAGGTATTGCCTTCCCTGGAATCCAATGGCAATCGCTCTCAAAGTGTTGCTGACAGTTGATTTGTCGGCCCTATACCAACCATGGGCGGTAAACGTCCCCACAAGTTGGTTCTCGGAACCCACATAGATGAAACTGATCGGTTCCATTCGACTACCAGTAAGGGTCTCGCTGTAGAGGGGAAGCCTGCTCACCGAAATTGAATCAATCGCCTGTAACACCAAGTTTGGAGGGGTTATCACCACTTGGTGTGTGGGAACGAGGAACGGAGAAGCCGAAATAGCAAAGACCACCAGCAGCCCTGAGATTACGGGCACTGTCTTTTTGCTGACCCTCAGAAGATCTGTGTCAGAACTTTCGTAACGACTAACGATTTCTACCCCACCAATACTCAGCGCCAATAAGGCCCAGCCAATCAGAACGCTTCCCCATACATCAGAGGGGTAATGAACACCGAGATAGATTCTGCTGATGGCCACGAGAAAAACGCTCAACACAAATAGGACTATCCCTGTGAACTTTGCTTTCTTGGAGTTCGAGGATTTGAAAAAGAGGTATGCAAGTAAGCCGAATAGAAGCGTCGCCCGAAAGACGTGGCCACTCGGAAAGCTGTAACCACCTTCACGGATGATGCTTAAAGATTGGTCGGGACGGTGTCGTTGCACGGAGTTTTTGATAATCCAGGTAATTAATTCCTCCGCCGTGACAGCGACGATAAACATGCCCGCTAAAACTCGATGGCGCTTGAGCCACAAAACGATTACGAGCGCAATCGTCAGAAGTATCGTCGTTTGGAAATTAGCCAAGGTCGTAACGGCCCGAAAGAAAGTAGTTTGGAGTGGCGTCCTGATGCTTGGCATCAAGTTCAGTACTCGCGTATCAATTTGTGTAATGGAGCCTTTACTAGTGACTGCAAAGAGAAGGTTTAAGAAGTTCACCAGAAAGTAAGAAGCGACGAGAATAGTGAATGTGAGAAGCAGGCCATACCTATTGCGTACTTGGAACCTTCGACTCGTCCAGGGCAGAAACGGCGATTTAGATTCACGTATTTGTTTCATGTAGACATTCGTCTTTAGGCCGTCCCAGGCCGAGATAGTAAGAGATTTGGCCACTCTCCCCGGCGTAGTCAGTGATCTTGCTAAGTTGTAAAGAAAGATTCCTAACAATACGAATTCAACCAACAGAGCGAGGGCAAAAAGCATAGGTGAGCCAAAGACGAGCATTGCCTTGGTGGAGTAGAAATTGAGCGCCAGCAAAATGACCGTTGTCAGGGCCGCGAAATAGTATTTCTTGGGCGTAGAAACGCTTCTCATAAGGCAATTAGCATATGCGCAATCCCACATTTCGATACTGTTTTCGCTTTCAACTCATCGTGGACATAATTGCTTATGAGGCTTTTTGAAGTTGTGATGCTTTTCTTGGTGGGCATCGCTGCTGGGACGATGAACACAATCGTCGGCTCCGGGGGACTCGTAACTTTTCCAGCTCTTCTTGCTTTCGGATACACCCCCTTTGTGGCAAACATGACAAATAACGTTGGAGTCATGCCCGGGGCAATCAGCGGTGCATATGCATTTCGCACCGAGCTTCGAAGCCAATGGCCAAGGGTCTTGCGCCTTTCTGTGTTCTCTCTCGTGGGTGGATTGGGCGGTGCGTTACTACTATTGGCACTGCCTTCAAATGCCTTTAACGCAATCGTTCCC
>JANXZF010000031.1 GCA_025355665.1 Actinomycetes bacterium | reverse complement strand
ATGTTCGTCATGAGGCTTGCCAGAGGTCGCTCTAAGATATTGAAAACTCCGACGGCGGCAGCCAGGTGGTAGATGTAATCGGTTTCGGCGACGAGCTTGTCGACGAGGGCTGGATCAAGCACGGAGCCCTGGATAAAGGTGAAGTTGCCAGACTTCTGAGCATCGGCCAGATTGGCCAGGCGGCCGGTCTCCAGGTTGTCCAAGACAGTGACAAGGTGGCCATCGGCAAGGAGGCGGTCGCTCAGGTGGGAGCCGATAAATCCGGCCCCACCGGTGACGAGAACACGCATGGGCCTACCTTAATGGGTAGCGGTGGGCGAGTCTGTCATGCTCACCGCGAGTGCAAAGGTGCCACTCATCTAACTCTCAGCAAACTGGTGTTACCTACAGCCATGTCCTCGACTTACCGACGTGGCAAGTCCTCAGGGGTCGACTGGGCGGCATTAATCACTGGTTTGGGCCTTGGCCTAACAATCGCGCTGGAAGTCACGACAATGCGAAGGTCGGATATTTCGTCGGTCTATTCATCGATTAATACGATTTCCAGATTTTGCGCCCTTGTCGGAACTTATTTTGCATTGCTTGGAATTGTCTTAGTCTCTCGAATTCCTTGGGTCGAACGCGGAGTGGGCCACGACCGACTTGTCACTTGGCATCGAAAACTTGGGCCTTACTCACTCTTTCTTGTTGGCTTCCACGTCCTCTTTGTCATTTTGGGATACGCGGGTCAAGATCACATCGCTTTGATCGTTGAACTCTGGCGCTTGCTTCACCACTACCTCTGGATGTGGCCCGCTTTGGCCGCCTTCATTTTCATGATGATGGCCGGTATTACCTCATACAAAAAAGCACGAGCCAAGATGAGTTACGAAACCTGGTGGATGGTTCACATCTACACCTACGCAGCGATCGCGCTTTCCTTTATGCACCAAGTTCTTAACGGTCCAATGTTCATCGGGCATCCTCTTAACCGGATCTTCTGGACTGCGCTTTACGTAGTCATGGGCACTTGCGTACTTCTCTGGCGCATCTTGATCCCATTGGCTCGATCCTTCAGGCACAACCTCAAAGTTCACCGAGTCGTCGTCGAAGGACCGGGCGTCGTTTCGGTGATCATGAAGGGTCGCAAGTTGCACAAACTTGCAGCTGAAGGCGGACAGTTCTTCGGTTGGCGATTTCTCGCACGTAAGCACTTCCTGATTTCGCATCCTTACTCACTCTCTGCGGCACCTACTCAACATCTCATGCGCATTACCGTTAAAGACCTTGGCGACCACTCTCGATCGTTGGCGTATTTGCAGCCCGGTACACGTGTTTTTGTCGAGGGACCCTACGGTGCCTTTACAGCGGGGCGTTCTTCACGACGACATGTTGTGTTAGTTGGCGGTGGAGTCGGGATTACGCCGATCCGCGCAATCATGGAGGAATTCCGTGATGGCGTTCAGATGGACGTTGTTTACCGCGCATCCCGCAACGAGGATCTAGTTCTTCGCCAAGAACTCGATTATCTGGCAGCCCAATCTGAAGGCTCAATTCGAATTCACTATTTGGTTGGACCACGAAGCCAACACCCGATGGATGCAAAGAGTCTCAATCGACTCATCCCGCTCTTTGCGGATTCCGATATTTATATCTGCGGTCCTGGCCCAATGGTTGAGGCGGTTCGCCAAGCGGCAAAGGATTCAGGCGTGCCCAAGAACCGTTTCCACGACGAGGCTTTTGCCTTCCACTCATCGTGAGCGCCATGCCGAAAGCCTTTAAAAGTCGCATAATCCGCTCGGTATCAATTCAGGGCTCTCACAGGTTTCTAGTGGACGCTATCGCACAAGAAAGTTTTTGGGGGTTTGAATGAAACGCGCACTCCTTATCGCAGGTGGCACGATTGGTGGACTTGGAGCAGTCCTCTCGATCACCCCGCCGCAACTCGGAGCGCATTCTGCTTTGGGCGGCGGACTTTTAAATACGGCCGGAGCGGCAACCAAGACCACTCCAATAGCGTCTACGACAACAACGCAACCAGCGAACACTCCGACCGCTAATACGCCTGCAGCTACTACACCAGTTGCAAATACGATGACGGCGACCCCACCGAAAGCCGTTGTAAAAAAGAAGCACAAGACTACGAAGAGGCAAGTTGCTGCCGGTACGACGAACACTAAATCGAATCCTCCAAGTTCTTCCAAACCAGTGGCTTCAACTCCAATTGCATCCACACCGACCCCGACTCAGGCGACGCCAACTCCTGTTAAGAGCACTCCTCCTGCAACAACTGCAACCCCCACACCAGTTAGCAAGAAAGTTTCTGGCACATTTGTTGGAAGTTCAGTCCCCGTCAACTACGGTAACGTGCAAGTTCAAATTACGGTTTCGAACGGAAAGATCACTGACGCGCAAGCATTGCAGTCACCGCAAGGCGGCCGGAGCGGATCTATCTCGTCTCAGGCAATTCCTATGTTGCGTCAACAAACCCTCGCCGCACAATCATCGGCGATCCAAGGTGTTGGTGGAGCGTCGTACACATCGTACGGCTGGTACACCTCTTTGCAGTCCGCGCTGACTAAGGCAGGACTTCCACTCTAGTGAAGCGGTCCCTGCTGATATCGGGCGCCACGGTGGGAGGACTTGGTGCAGCGATTGTGGCCGTGCATCCATCCTACGGGGCCCAGATGCTTGAGCGTTCAACAATTGCATTGGCAAAGACGTCGACCCCAACGCCAGAGAGCACCGCAAAATCTTCAACTCCAAAGTCGAAGGTGAAAGACAAGGCCACCGCAAAACAAACAACGAAACCGAAACCCACGACCGTTCGAAAAGCTGCAACAGTCGCCCCGGCGGTTAAGGCAGTTACTGGGACTTTTACAGGCGAGCCCGTAGACATTGCCTATGGCTTGGTGCAAGTTCAGATAACCGTTCTCGATGGAAAGATCACTGATGCACAAGCGCTTGAGGCGCCGTTAGGTCGCAGCTACCGATATTCCGAGTACGCAATACCTATCCTTCGTGAACAAACTCTGGCCGCGCAGGGACTGAACATCGATGGTGCAACAGGTGCTTCATACACTTCTTACGGCTGGTACACCTCTCTGCAGTCGGCACTTTCTAGAGCCGGTCTATGAAATGATCATTGCGTGAGCAATGTACGCGCGGAAATTGAAGTTTGGGGGACAATCCTTTACGTCGATGCCTCATCCGCTGCCGTTGCTGGTGTCGACGAAGCAGCCCTTCAATCCGGAATCGATGCAGTTCGCGAGCACGTGGTCCACGTGGATGATGTCTTTTCAACATACAAACCTGATTCCGTTATCTCACGACTGCGACGTAAAGAGATCTCCATCGAATCCACCTCCGAGGAAGTGCAGGACGTCTGGAATCGATGCGCATTCGCACGCGAAGTAACGGATGGTGCATTCGATCCCTGGGCGGTGGAGGGTGGATTTGATCCTTCGGGCTTTGTAAAGGGTTGGGCGGCGGACAGGTGTGCGGAAATAATGTTTGCTGCTGGAGCCGTGCATGTGCAGATAAACGCTGCGGGTGATCTGACACTGCGAGGCGGACATCTCGACGGCAAAGAAGTTGCGCCGTGGTCTATAGGAATCGTCAACCCCGAAAACCGCCAAGAGATAGTGCAGGTTTTCAACATCATGGACGGCGCGATTGCTACTAGTGGAACTTACGAACGCGGAGCTCATATTTTGGATCCGCATACCGGGTTGATTGCAATTGGTGCCAGGTCAGCAACTGCGATAGGTCCAGATGGTGGCTTAACCGATGCGCTCGCCACTGCTCTCATGGTTGAAGGTCGCGATGGCGCGGTATGGTTTTCAAATCCAGACCTTGTCGAATATTCGGCATGGGTCGTTGATCGCCACGAGGATGTGGCGTGGAGTGTCGGCCCGGAGTCCTTTACGCGCTGATCCGCTTTTGGAATTTAGGGGTGCTTGCCGATCATTATCAATGTAATTGCGTTTGGATTTGGTCCATATATCCACCAGATTCTCCACGCGCTTGCGGTTTTGTTTTCCACATAAGATTCCCACACATCCTCCCCGTTAGGACCCTTGATGGATTCATATTTATGGGAATGGAGACTTCGATACCGTGGACCGTGTTGAGCAAGAATCTCAAGCGTCTTAGAAATTTTAATGAATTTGTCAGTAAGTCCTTGATTTTTTAATGCGAGAAATTGCTTTTCGGCTTGACTTGTCCAATGTATTTCAAAGACCGGCATATCAAACCTTGATTTTGGTCTTGCTCCTGGGTTGAAGTTTGCTTGACTTCTTCCTGCTCGTCTGAATCTTTGAATCCGGTATCAGGTGATCGAGCCGCTTGGTTTGTCCACTGACCGCTTGACCTATGCCTTTGGTTAAAGAGTTCATGAACTCGGCGTCATTCCACAAAGGGACTTCATTCTTTGGAATCGAAACCACTGGAGTGAGAAGAATTTGCCCTGATTCAAACACGGTAACGAAGAAATTCTCATATGCACCAACCCCCGATTTTCCGAGAGCTAGTCGAGAACGGTCATCAGCGGAAACTTGGCGGGGCTTCCGCCCTTGAACTACCTCTGTTTTTGGCATGCCGTAATGATATTCTAGAAATGGGTAAATGGGTATAACCCATCCACTGCCTGAATCTGCCTGGTTGAGACCCTTACGCGCTGATTTGAGAAAGTCTGGAAACTTCGTCTGCATTTAACTCGATGCCTTGCACGATTTCTCCAAGTTGCTCCATTGTGCGTGCACTTGCAATCGGCACGCTCACGGTTGGTTGGGCACGTAGCCACGCCAGGGCAACAGCCGAAGGCGCGCAGGCATGATGCCTCGAAATGTCTTGCAAGACTTCAATAATTTTCCAACCTTTTTCATTTTGATAAGCAGTCACCGCAGAGGCTCGAACTGAATCTACGCTCACTCCCGGTCGGTACTTGCCGCTTAGGAAACCGCGGGCGAGACTGAAAAAGGGAAGTACGGAGATCGAATTTTTAGAAATGACTTCGGCAAGTTCGTTTTCAACTTCGCTTCGTTCCATGAGGTTGTATTGAGCTTGCAATCCAACGTAAGCGGCGAACCCATTTTCCTTGCTGACATCCAAAGCCTCCTGCAATCGCGGGGCCGAATACTGTGAGGCGGCGATGTAGCGAACCTTGCCTTCCTGAATGAGCTTGGTAAAGGCCTCTAGGCTCTCACCCAATGGAGTCTGTGCGTCATCTTCGTGCGCGTAATAGAGGTCGATATGGTCGGTCTGGAGCCTCGTAAGGGAATCATTACAAGCGGCGACAATATTCTTAGCCGATAGCCCGGGTCTCTTCGACAGTTTGGCCACTTTGGTCGCGATGGTCATCGAATCGCGATTGTTATGTTTCTTCATCCAATTGCCGATGATGGTCTCGCTCTCGCCACCCTCATTTCCGTCTTTCCATTCAGAGTAGACATCGGCCGAATCGACGAAATTTCCTCCATGCATGGAATAGGCATCGAGTACATCAAAGGATTCGGCCTCAGTCGCGCTCCATCCGAAGACATTTCCGCCCAGGCAGAGAGGATGAACGGTCAAAGAGGTTTGAGGGATAGTGATCATTGGTCCACCGTAAGGCAGGATTGGCCCGTGGGCGAAACTACGGGCGGGTTTAGAAGTGTGGATTTGGCCATAGAAGCAGCCACCCTGATTTTGCCTTCTTTGTCGCAGAGTGAAGGACTCGAAATTGGTGAGATCGCCGCTTCCATCGGACGAGATCGTGCGCTGCCCATCGCAGTTGAAGTACGGCTGAAAGATTGGACCGTCTATCACGCGTCCTTACCCGGTTCCTCGCCAGAAAACGATCGATGGATTGCAAGAAAGGCGCGGGTAGTTCTGGCAACTCAGCACTCGACAATGTTTGAGCGAGTTCTCGCAGAAGAGCAAGGTGTGAATTGGTATGCGACCACTGGTTTGTCAGAAGAAACCCATGCCATTCACGGCGGCGGCCTCGCGCTCAATGTGAAGGGGCGTGGTTTTGCCGGAATTCTGCTGATAAGCGGACTTCCTCAAATTGAAGACCATCTTTTTGGCGTGGAAGTGATCGCAGAGTATTTAGCACGCAAAGGAGAGATTCAATAATGCAATTCATCGATGATGCCGAATTTCAGATCGCGATTGACCTTGATCAAGGAGGTCGGATCGCCTCACTCAAATGGCGTGATATGGAGTTCGCTCTTCCCTTCCGCGGAGAGAGTCATACGTGGGGTTGGTACGCGATGGCCCCTTGGGCTGGGCGAGTGCGTAACGGCATAATCCGCAACCCCGCAGGAAAAGAATTTCAATTGCCGACAACTATTGATCCACCGCATGCACTGCACGGATTTGGATTTACTTCGTCGTGGCAGGAAATTGGGCCAGGCCGCGCGTTGCTCCATCTGCCAGCACCGTATGGCGGGGCCACAGTTGAGCAGAATATCGAGGTCCTTGATGATGCAGTGCGCTGGAGTTTGGAGTACGAACCCGGTGATTGTGAACTTCCTGCGTGGCTGGGATTTCATCCCTGGTTTCCCCGTGATCTTGCACTCGGGGCAAGTGCTGAAATCGAATTCGCTGCCGAAACCATGCTTCTGCGCGATAGCGAAGGCTTGCCGACAGGAAAGTCTTCGACTCCAGGTCCGCAACCTTGGGATGACGCATTTACTCAAATCCGTGGTGTTCCTGCGGTGGTGTGGGAAGACGTTGCGCGCATTGATATTGAATCGGATGCCCCTTGGTGGGTTGTCTACACCGAAGATGCCGATGCCGTTTGCATTGAACCTCAAACAGCCCCGCCTGATGCAGCCAATCTTGGTCTAGTCGGCGAGCACTACATCGAAGCACTATTCGTCTTTTCGGAAGGATAAGAAATGTTTGACCGTCAACGCTTGGCTGATCTGACTTCTCTTGAGCAACAACGCTTTCTGGAGAAGCACCCAAAAAGTGGAGCTATGTTCGCCGATGCTAAGAAGGTGATGCCCGGCGGAGTCCCGATGTCATGGATGGCCAAGTGGCCGGGTGCATATCCAGTCTTCGTCGAGAGTGCTCAGGGCGCTCGCTTTGTAGATGTTGATGGAAATGTCTACATTGATTTTTGTCTAGGCGATACAGGATCGATGACGGGACATTCTCCAGAACCAACCGTCAAGGCTATTCGCGAACAAGTGGGTAAGGGACTTACGGCGATGCTCCCCACCGAGGATGCTGTCGTAGTCTCAAATGAATTAGTAGAGCGATTTGGATTGCCACTTTGGCAGTTCACGGTTTCGGCAACCGATGCGAATCGACATGTCATTAGGTATTCGCGTCACATAACTGGCAAAAAGAAGATCATTGTCATCGATCGTTGCTACCACGGAAGCGTGGATGAAACCTTCGCCACCTTAGATTCTCATGGAAATACGGTTGCGCGTGAAGGCAATATCGGTGCTCCTGTTTCACTTGAAGAGACTACGCGAGTGGTTGAATTTAATGATCTTGCTGCGATGGAGGCAGCGTTGGCGCATGGCGATGTTGCCGCAATTCTTATGGAACCTGCAATGACGAATGTCGGCATCGTCCTTCCTGAAGCGGGGTATCTGAAAGGCATCGGCGAATTAGCCAAGCAATACGGGGCTTATTGGATTATTGATGAGACCCATACGATTTCAATTGGCCCTGGAGGAATGACTGGCGCTCTTGGATTGAAGCCAGATTTCTTGACCATTGGTAAGGCCATCGCAGCAGGAATACCAACTGGAACTTTCGGAATGACTCGCGAAGTTGCTGCCGCAATATCGACACGAATTGCGCTGGACGAAATTGATACCGGTGGAATTGGCGGAACCTTGGCCGGAAATGCGCTGTCTCTGGCTGCCATGAGAGCCACTCTCACAGAGGTACTTACTCCTAAAGCGTTCGAAGGAATGATTGCGTTGGGTACGCGATGGTCTGATGGTGTTGATGCTGCGATCGGCTATTTCAACCTGCCGTGGACCTGTAATCGGCTAGGAGCGCGAGGTGAATATATCTTCCGCTCTTCCGCACCCCGAACCGGTCGTGAAGCCGCTGATGCCGGCGACTTCGAGTTAGAGCAGTACATTCATTTGAGATTGCTCAATGACGGATTTCTACTCACTCCATTTCACAACATGGCTCTCATGTCGCCTGCAACCTCGGCAGATGATGTGGATGCTCACACGGCGGCCTTTAGAAAGATGTGCTCTGACTTAGTTGGATAGTCTGGCTAAATTCCTATTGTGAAAGAGATGGTGTCGCCATCGGAAATCTTTGCCTTCTTGCGAACGTCGGCTTTGAGCGGCAGGAAATAGGTACCGGTCTTCTTGCTGTCCGGAAAGATCGAGGTCTTCCAGGTGA
>JANXZF010000117.1 GCA_025355665.1 Actinomycetes bacterium | reverse complement strand
TGCGACGATGTGGAAAGGCATAAGCGTCGGAGTCTTGGAAGCCGGAGCCAGACCCAATCGAATCGCTGCAATCGGCTCTGGGTAATGGATAACACGAGTCGCACTGAAGAGAAGTATGTATACGGCGAATAGGCCGATCAGCAGATTGCGAGTGAAGCGAAATAAGGTGCGCACCGCTAAATACTAGGCCCCGATAGGCTTGGCTTCATGGATGCCAAGGAAATGATCGAACAATTAGCCGACCGTGCTCGCCTTGCGGCACGCACGCTTTCCAGGGCGTCGGGACTCGAGCGAGAGGCTGCCCTCCTTGCTATCGCAGATGAAATCGAGAATCGCAGTACCGAGATCCTTGCTGCAAACACGCAAGATATGGATCGAGGCAAGGCAGAGGAGATGTCAACGCAACTTCTTGATCGTCTTCTCCTAACGCACGAGCGAGTACTTGGGATTGCACACGGTGCTCGACAAGTTGCCAATCTTCCAGATCCACTTGGCATCACTCTTCGTGAGTCGACCCTTCCCAACGGCCTTCACCTCAAACAGATTTCGGTTCCATTTGGAGTCGTAGGGATGGTTTATGAGGCGCGACCGAACGTCACAGTCGATGCCGCCGTGATACTTCTAATGTCGGGCAACGCCGCACTTCTTCGTGGATCCTCTAGCGCTTCATCCAGCAATGCCGTCTTGGTCAAGGTCATGCGCGACGCTCTTGCCAGAACGGCCATTTCTCCAGATGTTATCCAATTGGTTCCGTCATACGAACGTGAAACCGTTCACTCTCTTCTTCATGCACGAGGCAAAGTGGATCTCGTAATTCCTCGGGGGAGTGCTGCATTGATTCGGATGGTCGTCGATGATTCCACTGTCCCTACAATCGAAACTGGCGCCGGTGTTTGCCATGTCTATGTAGACGAATTCGCTGACCTTGAGAAAGCAATTCCAATCGTCATGAATTCCAAAACCCACCGTCCAAGTGTCTGCAACGCCGCCGAGACACTTTTGGTTCACCGTTCGATCGCTGAAAAGTTTCTTCCGATGGCTCTGAAAGCGCTCTCTGATGCTGGAGTTATTTTGCATTGCGATCCTGCAGCAGAAAAAATCGCGAAGGCGAATGGCATCCTTTCCAGCCTTGCCACCGAGGAAAACTGGAGCACCGAATACGGCGCTCTTGAGATGAACGTAGCTGTTGTCTCGTCGGTGGATGCAGCAAGTGATCACATTGCGAAGTACGGAACTAATCACACCGAAGCAATCGTCACCGAATCACAAGCCGCGGCAGAGCGTTTCATCGCACTTTCCGACTGCGCTGCCGTCATGGTGAATACATCAACTCGATTTACCGACGGAGAGCAGATGGGCTTTGGCGCAGAAATCGGCATTTCCAATCAGAAGTTGCACGCACGGGGCCCCATGGGACTCGAAGCAATGACGACAACGACCTGGATAGTGACCGGGACAGGTCAAATTCGGAGTTAATTCAATTCGGAACTGAGTCTTTGTAATTATGAAACATTCATACACAGGCGGAAATATTGTTCGGTTTTTACATACTCAGTTCCCTTGTAATTGGCGGGTGAAACGAATCAACCTGATCAGGGAAATTTCCAAGGCTGCGCGCCGATCGGGATTACTCTGGGTGATTGTGCGCGAGGGCGGCAATCATTCAATCTTTACTCTGGGTGACCAACGTATTCCAATTCCAAGACATCGCGAGATACCCGATGTACTTGCTCGACAGATCATGAAAGAATTGGAGACGGAGTTGGGAAAGGAATGGTGGGCGAAATGATCAAGACGACCTATAAGGTCTTAGTCAAAGAATCCGACGGATATTGGATTATTTCGGTACCTTCGATTAGGTTCTTGAACACCCAGGCGCTCTCGCGGGAATCCGTTGAATTCATGACTCGGGATGCAATTTCCCTGATGTTGGAAGTGGAACCCTCAAGTTTTGACCTTGACTTCAAGTTTCTTTCAGACTGAGTATCTAAGTTTTAGGGCGTTAATTCGCCGTTCGCCTACATTCCAATAGACTCCGCCCCATGACCACTTTGTCGCGTAGTGACGTTGCAAACCTCGCCCGTTTGGCCCGAATAGAGATGACAGATTCCGAGTTGGATCACTTGGCCACTGAGATGGACGTCATTTTGAACGCCGTCGCCCGTGTTCAGGAGGTTGCCACCCCGGATATTAAGCCAACTTCGCACCCGGTGCCGATTAGCAATGTGGCCCGTCCAGATGTTGTTGTCCCAAGCCTCACCCCAGAGCAAGCGCTATCGGGCGCTCCTTCTAAAGAGGATGGCCGCTTCCGAGTGCCGCAGATTTTGGGAGAAGAATAAATGATTACTCGTTCAGCCCATGAGATGGCCGCGGCGATGGTCGCAGAAGAAGTCACTTCTGAGAAGTTGACCCAGGATCACTTCGATCGCATTGCCGAAGTCGATGCAGATGTTCACGCCTTCCTATATCTCGATCATGAAGGCGCACTTGCGCAGGCCAGAGCAGTGGACATAGCACGAGCGAATGGCGAGAAAGTTGGACCGCTGGCAGGAGTTCCACTTGCGCTCAAAGACGTGATGGTTCAAAAGGGAATTCCGACGACGGCGGGCTCGAAGATTCTTGAAGGCTGGCGACCACCATATGACGCAACTGTTGTTACCAAGTTGAAGAACGCCGGCATTGTCATTCTTGGCAAGACAAATATGGATGAATTCGCAATGGGTTCGTCGACAGAGAACTCTGCATACGGTCCAACGCATAACCCATGGGATCTCACTCGAATTCCAGGTGGATCTGGTGGTGGGTCTTCTGCAGCCCTCGCTGCATTTGAGGCGCCTTTGGCAATTGGAACAGATACAGGCGGATCAATTCGCCAACCCGCTGCGGTTACGGGAACCGTTGGAGTGAAACCAACCTATGGCGGAGTTTCTCGCTACGGGCTCATCGCCTTCTCTTCGAGTCTTGATCAGGCAGGGCCATGCGCACGTACTGTTTTGGATGCCGCTTTATTGCACGAAGTGATGGCTGGCCACGATCCCAAGGATGCAACAAGTATTAATGCACCAGTGCCACAGGTTGTTCACGCTGCAAAGAATGGAAATGTGAAGGGCGTAAAGATTGGCTACGTGAAAGAGCTCAACGGAGAGGGCTATCAAGCCGGAGTTCGTTCACGTTTTGAAGAGTCACTCGAATTGCTTGCGAGGGCTGGAGCCGAAATCGTTGAAGTGTCGTGTCCGAACTTTGAATACGCCTTGGCTTCGTACTACCTCATCGCTCCAAGTGAGTGCTCTTCTAACTTGGCTCGCTTTGACGCGATGCGTTATGGCATGCGAGTCGGGGATGAGGATGGGGTCTCGGCTGAATTGGTTATGAATTTGACCCGCGAAGTCGGCTTTGGACGCGAAGTGAAGCGTCGAGTTATTCTCGGAACTTACGCGCTCTCATCCGGCTACTACGGCGCATATTACGGAAGCGCGCAGAAGGTCCGCACCCTAATCATTGAAGATTTCACGAAAGCATTTGCCAACGTGGATGTGCTGGTTTCCCCAACGACGCCGACCACGGCGTTCAAGATCGGCGACAAAGTCGATGACCCACTTGCAATGTACCTCAATGACATCGCAACGATTCCAGTGAATATGGCCGGTATTGGTGGCATGAGCCTTCCTTGCGGATTAGCACCGGAGGATGGCCTGCCAGTTGGATTCCAGATCATGGCACCTGCCATGCAAGATCAGAGGTTGTACTCGGTGGGCGCCGCACTTGAGGCTGAATTGCTGACGAAGTGGGGCGCGCCTTTGCTCTCGCGAATTCCTGCCTTAGGAGGTGCGAAGTGAGCCTTTCCTACGAGGATGTAATCGCAAAGTACGAGCCGGTGCTTGGTCTTGAAGTTCACGTCGAACTCAACACGAAATCGAAGATGTTCTGCGGTTGCCCAACTGAATTCGGAGCCGAACCAAATACGCAAACCTGCCCAGTCTGTTTGGGAATGCCGGGCGCACTGCCCGTTGTCAACGAGAAGGCCATTGAATCGGCAATCCTGATTGGCTTGGCGTTGCACTGCGACATCGCCCCCTATAGCCGCTTCTCTCGTAAGAACTATTTCTATCCCGACATGCCGAAGAACTATCAGATCTCGCAGTATGACGAGCCGATCTGCATCAACGGATATGTCGACGTTGAGATCGAAACAGATGAGGGGCCTAAGCAATTCCGCGTTGAGATCGAACGCGCCCACATGGAAGAAGACACAGGCAAGTCACTACACATGGGCGGAGCAACAGGTCGTATTCATGGCGCCGATTATTCGCTCCTCGACTTCAACCGCGCAGGAATTCCTTTGGTGGAAATCGTGACGAAGATTGTTCCTGGCACGGGCAAGTACGCGCCAGAAGTTGCAAAGGCATATGTTGCTGAATTGCAGATGATTCTTCGATCTCTTGGCGTCAGCGATGTTCGAATGGAACAAGGGTCGCTTCGATGCGATGCCAACGTTTCATTGCGACTAATCGGCGAGAAAACTTTGGGCACACGTAGTGAGACAAAGAATGTGAACTCGCTCCGTTCCGTGGAACGCGCAGTGCGCGGAGAAATGATCCGCCATGCCGAACTTCTCGATGCTGGTAAGAAAGTCGTTCAGGAAACGCGTCACTTCCAAGAAGAGACGGGATTAACTCGTTCGGGCCGCTCGAAAGAGCAGGCAGAGGACTACCGATACTTCCCAGAGCCAGACCTAGTTCCGGTGGAGCCAGATGCAGCCTGGGTTGAGAAATTGCGGGCGACATTGCCGGAGGAGCCAACCAAGCGCCGCAAGAGATTGCAAGCGGAATGGTCG
>JANXZF010000077.1 GCA_025355665.1 Actinomycetes bacterium | reverse complement strand
TTCATGGTGAACTCTGGATCATCAGCCAATTTGCTTGCACTTGCCAGCCTTACAAACCCAGAACACGGGGATAGGGCACTTAAACCTGGAGATGAAGTCCTTACAGTCGCGGCCGGTTTTCCAACGACGGTAACTCCCATTCTTCAAAATGGATTGGTTCCCGTTTACATCGATGTGGATTTAGAAACATATGTCGCAAATGAGCGAGCGTTCGAAGATGCAATCGGGCCCAAGACAAAAGCCATCATGATCGCGCACACCCTAGGCAATCCGATCAACCTTGATCTTGTAGAAAAGATGGTCGCGAAACATAATCTCTGGTTCGTCGAGGATAGTTGTGACGCAATTGGCGGAACATATCGTGGCAAGAACCTCGGGAGTTTCGGAGACCTATCAACATTTAGTTTCTATCCGGCACACCAGATCACAACAGGGGAAGGGGGCGCAGTTCTTTCAAAGAAAGCTTCTTTAAAGACGACCATCGAATCGTTCCGCGATTGGGGACACGACTGCTGGTGCGCAACCGGTTGCGAAAATACATGTCTTAAGAGATTTGAGTGGCAACTCGGGGAGCTCCCGATGGGATATGACCACAAATATATTTATTCGCAATTAGGCTACAACATGAGATCTGGGGATATTCAGGCAGCAATCGGTCTGGCGCAACTCGATCGGCTGGAAGAATTTGTCGAACTTCGGCGTCGAAACTGGAAATACCTTAAGAATGGGCTGGCAGACCTTGAGGAATATCTGTTGCTACCGAGAGCCACAGAACATGGCGATCCATCTTGGTTCGGATTCCTCATTACCGTGAAACGAGAGAGTCCGAAAACACGAAACGAAATCGTGCAGGCGCTTAACGAACGAAAGATTGGGACTCGGCTGCTCTTTGGCGGAAATCTTCTTCGCCAGCCTGCATTCATAGGGACCCCTCGAAGAGTTCATGGAGAGTTGAAAAACACCGACATTGTCATGAATGACACCTTCTGGGTCGGTGTATGGCCAGGACTTACGGTTCCTATGCTTGACTATGTGATCGAATCTATCCACGAAATTCTCGGGAGGGCTTCATGATCGGCCAAAAGATTCTGGTCTTCGGCGCCTCAGGAACCCTTGGTGCGGCCTGCCTACACACATTGAAGGAGAAGGGTTTCGACGCGGTCCCAATGGGACGAGACCTCTCCCTCCTGAATAACATCGGCAAGATCGACGGTGCAGTCTGGGCGCAGGGCATCAACTTCACCGGCGCTTTCGTCGACACCGATGGCGAGGCGTGGGACAAGGTGTGGGATGCCAATTTCACCTTCATCGTCAAGTCACTTGGAATATTGCTCCAACAAGAGTCCTTCAATGCTGGGGCCAGACTTGTAGTTATTAGTTCGGTCTGGCAAGAGTTAACTAGGGCAGAAAAGGTCGCGTACATCGCATCGAAGGCAGCAGTCGGTGGCTTGGTTCGTGGTCTCGCCTCTGATCTGGGGTCGAAGGGAATTTCGATCAATGCAATTTTACCAGGCGTGGTGGATTCGCCGATGACTGAGAAAAATCTTTCCCCTGAACAAATAAATGGGATTGCAATGGCCACTCCCGGAGGTGAACTTGTCTCTTCGGAAGAGGTAGCCTACGTCGTGGCATTCTTGATTGACAAGCAATCAGCGGGCATTAACGGACAGTCCATCATCGCCGATGGCGGATGGTCGATTACTAGAAATGTTTGAACTTTCCATTCAAAGTTCGACTAGGTCCTACCCCATAACTATCGGGGTTGACACACTTGGGGAACTGAAAAACGCGGATTCGGTAATTATTGCCGACAGCAAACTAGATCATGTTTCAAAGCTATTTGGAGATCGCGTCATTAAGGTCGAGGCGATAGAGGCAAATAAGAATTTGACCACCTGTGAATCGGTGATTCAACAGATGAAAGCAATGGGATGTAATCGAGACTCGCAAGTCGTGGCAATTGGCGGAGGCTTTGTCCAAGATGTCGCCACCCTTGCATCGGCCTTATATATGCGGGGTATTTCATGGACATATGTGCCCACAACTTTGATGGCGATGATGGACTCCTGTATCGGTGGGAAAAGCTCAATTAATGTCAGAACTTCCAAGAATTTGATTGGGAACTTCTACCCGCCAATTGAGATTGTTATCGACCTCGCTTTCGTACCCACACTAGATAAGACCGCAATCGCGTCCGGCTTGTCAGAGGCCGTAAAAATTTGTTATGCCAAGGGTCCATCCTCATTTTCTGATTTCAGCGCATTCCGTCAGGGAGTCACCCGCTTCGACACGCCTGTCGGCGCCGAACTGGTCGCACACGTGCTAAATGCCAAGAAGTGGTTTATTGAAACCGATGAATTTGACCAAGGCCCCCGGAAATTGCTCAATTTTGGACACACTTTCGGCCATGCACTTGAATCGGCAACCAACTTCGCGCTCCCTCATGGGATAGCCGTCGGGATAGGAGTTATCGCCGCACTGCACCATCCCATGTCGCATCGAGGTCCAAATGAACAGCGATTGGAAGAGGAATGCCTGTCAATTTTGGCTCCTGCGACCAAGGATTTCAACGGAGTTCTCTCCCTTTTTGATGTCGTTACATTCGAGACGGCCTTCCTAGGGGACAAGAAGCATTCGAAGGAGAACTTTCGACTCGTTCTCTCTCAACAGGGAGCCTTGCGTCTTGTTGATGTAGGGCGGAACGAGAAGGCAGTTACTGAGGTAGTCGCGGCAATGCACAGCGCACTGGTGAAAGTGGGAACGATTGATTGAGAGTGCCAAATCGGTTTCCTTAAGTTACCATTCACCCAAAACCAATTCCCCAAAATCGCAAGCAGAATAATGGAGGACGGAATGATGCAATCTAACCCATTGCATCTGATGAGCCCCGAACTTCCGCGGGATGTAACAAGCCGCATATTCAAATACTTGAAGGTCTAGTTCCACTTAACCTACCGATTGGAAGTGCCGATGAATCTCACCGAACGCAAAATGGTAGAAATCCTTGAAAAAGGAAAAGAAGCTCACGGGGTTGTAAGCGTAAAGGCGGAGTTCGAAGCAGAAGGCACACGGACCGATGAGTTATTGCGATTGGTCGACGTGGCAAGGGCAGCTGGCCTGCCACTAACACTGAAAATCGGCGGATGCGAAGCCATCAGGGATCTGCTTGAAGCCAAGCAAATCGGCGTCAAGTACATCGTCGCCCCCATGATTGAAACTCCATATGCATTGAGCAAATACATCCATGCACGGAACATCGTCTATTCGGAAGGCGAGCGAGATGGGATGCATTTCCTTTTCAACATGGAGACCATCACAGCCTTTGAACACCGCCGAGAGATGGCGGAAATGGCCAAAGGTTCACTCTCCGGCATCGTCTTCGGACGAGTTGACTTCTCAGGTTCTATGGGACTTGGCCGCCCAGGGATTGAGACTGATGTGATCACGGACAAAGTCATTGATGTCGCGAACCTCTGCAAGTCCAACAACCTTGAATTGGTCATGGGTGGCGCTATTTCAATTGATGCCCTCCCAAGTCTCAGACGAGTCGAAGCTACAGGGGGTCTGACCAGATTTGAAACGCGTAAGGTCGTATTTTCCGCAGAAGCCGCAGAAACGGCAAACATAGAGGATGGACTCCTCAACGCCGTCCATTTCGAACTTCTCTGGTTAATAAATAAGCGCGATTACTACAACGCGATCAAAGAGGAAGATCGCAACAGAATTGAAATGCTGGAATCGCGCTGGCAGATCCTAGGAAAGAGCGTTTTATAGGTCACGTCGGTACCAGAACTTTCACAATTGCTGGAGGGCGACTCAAACGCGATGAGAGAGACATTTCAAGGGCTCGTTGAACCGCTTGAAATCATAACTTTTGCCTCTGATAACGTGAGTACCTGCTAATCGATGCGAACAACCCCAGTAGGTGTTTGCAGGTGCACGGCAACTATCCCAGTTTGGCCATCGTTGTTGGCTGGATCCACCCAAACAACCTCGATATCACCAACGGCATGGGCCATATCGCAACCACAATATTCTTCGATTGCCTTCTCTTCGCCGGCGATTTCGATCTTGGCATGAGGCTTACCATCGACAGAGGGATGATCACTAGATTCCCATTGAATAAAAAAGGGAAGTTGGGCGTCTTCTATAGTGCTAAGAACACCGATTTGCTTCCAGCGAAGATCGCTTCCGTCTGGGCGGGTGCGGTGACCATCAACTGCAGGACGACCAAGACGCTTTTCAATTTTTGCAACATCATCAACGGAAACAACCCATGTCAACCA
>JANXZF010000007.1 GCA_025355665.1 Actinomycetes bacterium | reverse complement strand
GTCGCGCGCTCGTACCAACTGAGCTACCCAGCCTCCAAGATTTCAGCGTCGGTTATTCACCTCGCCAAACTCTTGCGACCTGGACGGGACTTGAACCCGCGACCTCCGCCGTGACAGGGCGGCGCGCTAACCAACTGCGCTACCAGGCCTCGCTCTATTCATAATTGCTCGCGCAATTACAACACATAGAGACCAGTGCCCCCAACGGGATTCGAACCCGTGTTACCGCCGTGAAAGGGCGATGTCCTAGGCCCCTAGACGATGGGGACGTTTGAGGCTTGCAAATCGTACCTTCAATGCTCCGCTCAGCAAAACCGCGCGTCTAAAGCTCAATAATACCCCAATTAATGACGACCATTTGGCCGATTTTCTAGTCGAATTGACTAGAGCAAGGCCCACTGAATTGTGATTGACACAGTTACATCTTGAAGACCAAGATCAATCTGCGTTGCCCCGGCGGAATCCTTCGCCGCTGCCATTATCGGTGGGTAAATGGAGGGCGATGAATTCTCGATCAGATAGTTAACTTTTCCAAGTTTAATTCCAAGAAGTGAGGCATACGAAGATGCCTTAACCTTTGCATTCTTTACCGCAGCTGTTCTGGCACCGATAGTGGCCTTGCTTGAATCAAGAACATATGGGGTGACACCGTTGAGCTGGAGGTTGTCGCCTCCAGCGGCGACAATTGCATCGACCACTGTTCCGGCATTGCCAGCATTGCGAATTACGACAATGAAACTTTGGCTAGCCCGATATCCGGTTAGAACTTGTCCCTTGTCCTGGGTGTAGTTGTACTCGGGATAGACACTGACACTCTGAGACGAGATGTCCTTGGCTGCAACTCCGTTGGCTAAAAACGCCGCCCGCACGGCAGAAGCCGCTGTGGCCGTTGATGCTAGAGCTTGCTTGCTCGTGGCTCCAACAATTGAAATGGTCGCATTGATCCGAACGGCATCAGGGGCAACTTTCACTGTTCCATCGGCCGAGACTGTGATGTAGCGATTTGGCGTGACCGCATGGCTAGCAGGAGCGAATACGACTCCTCCAATTAGTGTCGAAACCACGGCGAGAAGTCCAAATTTCTTAGCAAGTGTCTTATTCATAACTCTATCCTTGTAGAAATTGAGGGGAAAAGCGAGAAATTGAGATGAACATCCTCTAGGAAAACTCTCTGAATTCGATGAGTTCTAATTGGTAAGGTGGGCGCATGGCTCACGTTGCAGTTACAGGTGGTGCAGGATTCATCGGTTCAAATCTCGTTTCAGCGCTTCTGGCAGAGGGCCACGAAGTCACGGTTGTTGATGATCTCTCTACGGGAATGATCTCTAATATCGATACCAAGAAATGTGATTTCCATAACGTATCGATTGTTGATGCTCCTGGTCTAAAGAAGGCATTAAGCAAATCGGAGGTCATTTTCCACCTTGGGGCACGTGGGTCGGTGCCAAGGTCTTTGAAGAATCCTGTGGCAACTCATGATGTCAACGCAACCGGGACTCTCAACGTTCTAGAAGTTGCCCGCGAAAGTGGGGCTCATGTTTTCTTTAGTTCATCCTCATCGGTCTATGGGCGCAACGGAGTTCTGCCTAAGGACGAATCAATGTGGCTCGGTCCGATGACACCGTACGCCGCGAGTAAATTGGCAGCCGAAGGTTATGTCCAAGCGTATGGAACCGCATATGAGGTGCCAGTAACTCTTCTGCGTTTCTTCAATGTTTTTGGTCCGAAGCAAAGACCAGATCACGAGTACGCGGCAGTTCTTCCAAAGTGGATATGGAAGGCAATGCATAACGAGCCAATTGACGTTTTTGGAGATGGGTCGCAGACTCGAGATTTTACGTACGTAAAGACAGTAGTGAGCATCTGCTTGGATGGAATGAATCGAAAAGTAATTCACGATGGCGCTATCAACTTGGCGTACGGCAATCGAATTTCGCTCAACACCACTATCGACTTGCTGAAGAAGCATTTTCCGGATCTCAAGGTCAACTATGTTGCCACGCGTGCCGGGGATGTTAAGGATTCGCAGAATGCGCCAGTGTTGCTAAAGAAATTGTTCCCCGAAGTTTTGCCAATGAAATTTGAGAGCGCGCTTTCAGAGACGGTCGATTGGCTCAAGGAATTTGGGGAGACTGTTGCTCACGGGCCAACAGTCTCCGACTAGTTAATCATGTGCGGAATAGCAGGTGGCGCCGGAGAGTTGGCGCCGAATAAAAGACAACTCGCCAAAGTCTTAGATTCAATCGAGCATCGTGGCCCAGACGAACGTGGTATGTACGCAAGTTTGGGAATCGCCCTCGGGATATGTCGCTTGGCGATCATCGATGTTGGTACCGGTCAGCAGCCCGTGTCGAACGAATCCGAATCAATCCACTTGGTCTTCAATGGCGAGATTTACAATTTCATGGAATTGCGCAATTCGCTTGCATTGAAAGGTCACAAGTTTCATTCCAAGGGTGACTCCGAAGTGCTGGTGCATCTTTATGAAGAATATGGCATCGACTTTGTCCAAAAGATTAGTGGAATGTTTGCCATTGCAATTTGGGATTCGAGAGATGAATCGTTGATCTTGATTCGTGATCGAGTGGGCAAGAAACCACTTTGGTACGCAAAATCAAAGGATGGCTCTTTGCTATTTGCTTCCGAAGTGAAAGCCCTCATTCGCGCTGGGGTTGTCACTTCTCTGCGGAAAGATGCGATTTCTGAGGTGATGACCTTTGGTTACATCAATTCGCCACGTTCGGCATATAACGAGATCAACCAGATACCGCCGGCATCCATTGGCGTGTGGCGCAAGGGTTCGTGGTCGATTTCGCATTACTGGTCTCCAGATTTCTCCCGCGAAAGGGAGATTTCTTATGAGGAGGCAAAGGAACAAACAAAGGCTCTCATCAAGGCCGCTGTTGAACGCAGGTTAATTTCCGAACGGCCATTGGGTTCCTTCTTAAGTGGCGGCATTGACTCAACGGTCGTCACTGCATACATGACCCAGCTCAATCCAGGAAAAGTGAAGACTTATTCCATTGGCTTTGACGATCCCCGATATGACGAATCAAAATTCGCACGTGCAATTTCGCAACACCTCGGGACAGAACACGTAGAGGAGAAGTTAACTCCGGATCCCGCATTGATCCTTCAAGAGTTATCTTCAACTCTCGACCAGCCATTTGCAGATTCTTCGATCATTCCGACTTATATGCTCGCCAAATTTGCCAGGTCCGAAGTGGTGGTCGCGTTGGGCGGCGATGGTGGGGATGAAGTTTTTGGCGGGTACGACCGTTATGCAGCGACTCCAGCAATGCAGAAACTCAACCTTGCGATGAGATTGGCCTCGCCATTTGCCGGAAACCTGTCTAGGCACACTGGATTGAAGAATCGCAAACTCAAAAGAATTCTTGGACAAGTGCAACCGCAAGCCTCGTTGGCTGCGCGGTATCGCGCGGTAATGGCGCTTGACTCTGAAGCAGAACTATCACGCCTACTTTTCCCAGGATTCTTTTCCGTTCTTGAATCTCGAAATTTCGAGACGGATTTTTCGAGGGCGGGATGCAGGGATGATCTTTCCAAAATGCTGAGGTCCGATTTTGAAAGATATTTGCCTGGGGACTTATTAGTGAAGGCCGATATGGCAACCATGGCAAATAGTCTGGAATTGCGCTCGCCACTTCTAGATCACGAGCTAATCGAGTGGGTTACAGCTCTTCCTTCTAGTTACAAGGTTAAGGGGCGCATCGGAAAGTTCATGCTTAAAGACATTGCTCAATCGCTAGTTCCTCAAGAGTTGGTGGATCGCCCCAAAATGGGTTTTGCCATACCGCGCGCAGATTGGCTCCGAACTGGCTTGCGCGAAATGACACACGATCTTCTAACAGATGAGAGTGCAAAGAGTCGTGGTTGGTTTGTCTCCCGCGAAGTTGAAAGGATTCTTGCCGATCACATGGCAGGCCACGATCGAGATGCAGTTATTTGGCCAATGCTGATGTTAGAACTTTGGGCTAGGAACTGGCTCGACCGCTGAGTAGCTTCACGTAAAGGCCTTGATGATCCTTTACGAGTCTTTCCACTCCATACCTATTGATGGTGTATTCCCTTGCTCTGTTACCCATCTCCTGGCGCAACTCAGTGGAGGAGATGAGTTTGTTCATTGCATCTGCCAAAGCCGCAGCTGACGTGTCTGTTAGGAATCCAGTTTCCGAGTCTAGAACTATTTCACTTATTGAACCAACGTTTGTGGCCACGACCGGCAATCTTGCCATGCCTGCTTGAATCAGACTCAGCGGAGTGCCTTCATTGTCGCTTGTAAGCAGAACAACATGGCAAGCCGCAAGCACTGTTTCGATATCTTCTCGCCACCCTAGAAAAGTGACAGGCAATCCTTCCTTGGATGCTCTTTCTTTGCAGTAGTCGAGTAGTTCGCCGGCACCGGCGACAATGAAGTGAGTCCCTGCACCTTTGCTATGAAGTAATGCGACAACGTCTAGAAATCTATCTGGTCTCTTGATTTTCGTAATTCGGCCAATGAATGCGCAGTAAGTCAACGCCGGGTCGAGACCCAAAGTCGCGCATGCACCTTCGCGACTTGGGAGTGGGCCAAGTTGGAGCCCCGGTGGCATGACCGAAAACTTTTTTGCATTTCCGATTCCTGCCGCAAGTAGATCATCCATTACTTTTTCGCCTACTGCCAAGAGCCATGTCGTAAAGACCGCAAGGAACTTCTCAACGAAAATGACTAGGGAGGTTTTGAACTTCCCAAAATAGCCATGGAGTAAGTGGCCGTGGAAAGTGTGCACTCGTATGGAGCGGTGACCCGAAACCAATGAAGCGACGCGCCCGATGACTCCGGCTTTGGCTGTGTGAGTATGAATGATATCTGGGCGAAACGCCCGAATCTCGCGGACAACTTGCAAGAAAGCAGACATGTCCGCGCGTGGAGAGATCGATCTTCCAAGCCCGGTTATGCGCGTGGCAGTGACGTCAGTTGCGGAAGTATCGAGGTAGTCGGCCTCATCATCTGCGCAATATCCAGTTACCAGAATTTGGTTGAATCTCTCTGAATCAAATCCACGCATCAATCCCGAGACTTGGACTGCAGGTCCGCCGACATTCATTCTGGCTATAATTCGCATAACGCGAATGCGTCCGTCTTTAATTTCCGCCATAGGAGTATCTTGGCTCAAAATGCTTGTCGAACAAGTGCAATAGGGGTAGTTCAGTGAGCGCGCCTACGAATGCGCAATTTCTTTCTAATTGCACCGTGGATTCACTTGACCAGGCAGCCCTCGCACTCCAGAAGGGCGCGCTGATCGCCTTTCCCACTGAAACCGTCTATGGGCTTGGCGCAGATGCTGTTAGTTCTAAAGCAGTGGCGCGTATCTATGAAGTTAAGGGACGGCCATCTGATCACCCGCTCATTGTGCATATTCCTTCATTGGACAGTTTGGATATTTGGACTAGCGATCTACCGGTTTATGCAATTTCGCTCGCTCGTGATTTTTGGCCAGGACCAATGACAATGGTTCTGCCTCGAAGCGATGTTGCAAAGGACTTCATTACCGGAGGACAGGACACGGTGGGACTTCGAGTTCCAGCTCACCCATTGGCTCTTGGATTGCTCAATTCTTTTAAAAAGATTGGCGGCCTCGGCATCGCGGCACCTAGTGCGAATAGGTTTGGCCAAGTATCGCCAACGACTGCTCAAGCGGTAGAAGAAGAGATTGGTCAGTATCTAATGCCAACGGATTTCATTTTGGATGGCGGACCGGCACTTGTTGGTGTCGAGTCAACGATCATCGATTGCACACAACCGTCTCCAAGAATTTTGCGACTCGGAGCAATCACCAAGGAAATGATCGAAACAAGTAGCGGCTTGAAGGTAACTGACAACGAAGCGAATGACGTCCGTGTTTCTGGTTCACTTGAAAAGCATTACTCTCCAAAAGCGAAAGTAATTCTTGATGCACTTGCTGAATCTGGTGAAGGATTTTTGGCGCTATCTTTCATTCCAACCCCAAGAGGCGCGATTCGTCTTGCCTCTCCATCTTCAGTTGATGAGTACGCCCGCACGCTTTATTCTGCTTTGAGGGCGGCAGATGCACAGGGAATAGCGCAAATTGCAGTCATCCCACCCGAGGGTGATGGACTCGCTCTTGCCATCCGTGATCGTTTGCTCCGTGCTTCACGCGGGCGAGATAGTCAATAAAACAGGCTAGGATTTCACCCGTCGCGCTCGGCCACGGTCGACTCGATAGGGGGCCTCTAGCTCAGTTGGTAGAGCAAAGGACTTTTAATCCTTGGGTCGCGGGTTCGAGCCCCGCGGGGCCCACCCTCATTTTTTCGGTAGAGCCCTGGTGACACCCCAGATGGCATTCTCCTCAAAGGCCCCATTAGCGAAAAGCTTTCCTGATTCATCGATCCATAAAGCAGGAATTGCGTGATTGGCAGCGAATTCTTCTATTCTTCCTAGGCCCTTTAGAAACAGGGTCTTACTCCATATTTCGGCAGAGCTGGTGGTTTCAGCAATGGCACTTACGGCGACCAGTCCCTCTCCGCCTGGTGCCCCGGTCGAGGGGTCGATCAAATGATGCGTTAGGCGACCATTGTGTTTCCACGATCTCAGGCGAATTGAAGATGTGGCAATAGAGACATCCTCTAGTTCAACGACCCGGACTGGTTCACCTTCAGGATCCCAAGGGTTCTCAATTCCAATTCGCCAGAGCTCGTCTTTGTCATTCACCCCTTCCGCAGCGATGTCTCCGCCAGCATTAATCAGCACTCCATCTGCACAATCTTGAAGAATGTCCATCGCGGATTGAACTGCATATCCTTTTCCGATTCCCCCAAGATCTATTGGCGCATCGCCAAGTAGTACTTCTCCGCTGCGAAATTCTGGTTTCCATTCATTTGGCCGATGCTTCACGGGGAGAGCGACCGATTCGTTCTTGAAGTCAGAGTTTGAATCAAAACGAAGATTCCCGTCATAACCAGTCTTCAATAGATCTCCAAGAATGCGAGGGTCAAAGACTCCTTCGGTCATTTTGTAAGCCTCGTAGGCGGCCCGAATAACGTCAATTGCGATTTTGGGAAGCCGGTTCCAACTTGTTGAGTTTGCGTTTGCCAGCATCAACGGACTTGTTGGATTAAAACGGGTGCACGAGATTTCGATGGAACGGAAGTTTTCTATTGCCTCTTCGATCTTTTCATTTACATCAATCCTTGGTCCTGCAATCTCGATCGTTACATCGCTTGCCATACAGCGGAAGCCACGGTGAAGCAGGGTCATCCCTCGAATTCGCGAGTTTCGATGAAGAGTGCATTCTTCGGACATGCACGTACTGCTTTGTGTGCCTCTTTCGCCATGTTTTCGGTGAGTACGTCGGTAGGGATAATGGGAAATCCCCATGGATCTAGCGTGATCGTGTTAGGCGCGACACGCGCGCACATGGCGACTCCGGCACAGATGGTTGGATCTATTCGGAGTACTTCAAGATTGGGAGCACGTTTTTTCATGAAGTCGCTACCTCCAAAGGTACTGGAAGAAAATCTAGTGAATGTTCGTATTCACATTTACCTTCGAGATGCTTTTCGACCTCATCACTAAACAATGTCAGAGCAGAGCGGGCTAACCTGATCGTCCCGTCGGGATGCGCACACCCACCTCTTCCGGGGATGAGACCAATCCTGATGAGCATTGTGTGGTAATCATCTGCAGAAATTGCTTTTGTCGCGAAGTCATTCCAACGTTGGGCAATATCGGCAAGACCGCGGAAGCATGGACCGCATTGACGGGCAGATTGCCCAGCCATCCAGGTCAGTACGCGGCCAGTCTCAACTATGGGGCAACTGCCTACGGGAAGTACTCCGATTATCCCTGCCCCGAAAGATAGGCCAGTCGCCCTAAGTGTTGCCGGGTCACACTGTAGATTCTTGATTGAATCCCACGGCATCCATGTTGCGCCGTACCCGCCAAATAGTGTGGGCGGATTCCCGGAGGTTTTTGAAAGCACCTGGCCGTACGTATCCGAAGATGCTGCTTCTGTGACGGTACGACGATCCAGTCCAAGCAATGTCAACAAATGAGATCGCGCCGCTTCAACCCCGTACTTACGGACCATCGCGATTCTGGCGAGAGTCTCAGAATTGTGCGAAAGGATCGAGGGATTTCCAAGACCCCATGGGCGAGCTTTATCCAGTCGATATCGCGGGGCTATTGCCTCTCCTCGCACTCCGGCAATTACCGAACTATTTTCCCCGCTTATATAACGGGGCGGCATTGTCAGAATTTCGACGTGAATTGGAGAACCAGCTAGTTCGCGTTCTTTGATCGCTTCAACAATCGACCGATGTGAGGCTCTTTCATCGTTATGAATCCAAATTACTAAACGCTTCGCTTGAATTAGTTGAGCAACGATCAATAAACCATCTATAACCAGATGCGGACGAAATTGCCAGAGCGCTGCATCCTTAGCCGAGCCAGGTTCGCCCTCTGCAGCATTTGCTACAACTGTTCCACCTGCAGGGCTTTGCATTGCAGAACGGATTTTGCGAGCAACTGGGAAGTGGGCGCCACCGTGGCCAGTGAGTCCTGACGTCTCGAGAAGAGTAAGAAATTCCTCTGCTTGAGCGTTCGATCCAAATGTTGTGACGATATTGAGTTTGGAGTGGGTGCTGAAATTTTCGCGGGTCTCTCCAAGAGAGAGCTCGTGATTTGCCGAGCCAAAGACTATGTCTTGCGAAAAGATCTTCATCGCAAACCTTTAGATCGTGAATTTGGAAGTAATTCTGCGCGATGTGCAACCTCGCTGATGTGCTCTCCCTGACCTGGGGTCAGGTACCTCCACATTGCTAGCAAAACAATGGACCCACCCGAGATTGCGTAAAAGTAAGTCAGTTGGTCGGTATCGGTTCCGGCCAGAACTGCGTGTAACCATGTAAAAGCAAACGCGACGATGGCAACTTTGTGGATTGGCCACCAGATTCGCAGGACGGATCTGGCACTTGCCATTCCAGCGGTGACGCCCGATAGCACACCCGACCAGACCGCCAAGATTCCAAGGGAAACTGCAAAAGGGCGATAGTGCGCGGTGAAAGGGAGCAGGGTGCCGACTATTCCCACTCCTGCGTAGGAATCGGAGGCGAGCACGATGATGTGCGAGAGGAGGAAGACGAGAGTGAAGGTCGCCAGCGATACGTGGATTCGGATTCGCGTAATCGCAGAGGGACGGTGCCAGTGAGCCCTCCTTGGGTGGGATAGCAGAAGTCCCATAGCCGTTAAGAAGTAGAGCAGCATGTAGGTGGCTAACCCGGTCGATCGTCCCAGTATCCATTTTGGAGCAGAGGCAGATTGAACATTTTCGAGTGCCTCAAGCAGGCGGCTTCCGACAAGCAGCGTTACAAGGGCTAAGACACCCGCAGTTAGTGCAGAGGTTCGAACGTCGCGTCCATTTGTCTGGTGCAACATTTCTGAATGATCGGATGTACTCATTTCTTGACGACTCCTGACGCTCCGGTTGTTGCGGTGGTGGTTGGGGCCGTTGTGGATTGCGTTGCCGTCCAATTCTTGGTGGCAACCGCCTTACCCTTGTAAGCAACGATATCTGTGTTGATTTGAGCAAGTTCGGCTTTGGTTGCATCAAGGATTATTTGTAACTTGGCAGATCGTGCCACGCTTCTGGCCAGCAAATTAGGTAACCCCTTGAGGCCTGCGATTTCTGCGGTATTGCCCGTTGTCAATGGATTGTGGTGGAGAGTCCAATATGAAGCGAGAGAGAAACTTCCCGCCGCGAGAGGAAACACCAGAAGCCAGGCAAACCACCGATGGAGGAATTTAATCACGCTCGAATTCATTGCCTTTTTTCCCTCCGCTCGCTCCGGTCTTACCTTGCGTCGTTGGCGGGACAAGCTTCTTGGTCTGAACAAGAAGAGTGGCGCTGCCCGTCGCGTTTGCGTATTTGTTTACGGCGGCGGTACGTGCCGCGAGAGCCGCCTGCACTTCCTTTTGAGTTTGGCGAATTTGATCCATGAGGTGTTGCTCATAGTTTTGACTTGCCGCAAGATTCTTCTCGGTTGCAGGAGTTGAAGCACTAGTCGCCGGCGCAGGCGAATAAAGGAGCGCAAAGGCGCCACCGGCAACACCAAGAATTGCACCTGAAATGGCAAAGATTCTCTTTCGCCAACTTGAAATTAGTTTCATTTATCCCCCAATTCAAGGGAGATTATCAACAGTTAAACAAAACTCAAAGCGAAATGTGTTCGATATCAATACAACTGCGGATGAAGATTTGAGTGCGGACACCCAGCTCACTAGCGATATTTCTCACGTCATGTGGTAGTCGACGTGATCGACTTCTACGAGAAGTACAGGGTTTGACTTAGCATACCCCTAGGGGTATGCTAACAACCCTTAATACTCAAGACTAGAGGGAGTCATTAGATGTGCTCACGCGTCACATGTCGTAAATGCGGTAAAGCTTCATGGAGTGGATGTGGAAGCCACGTGGAGATTGTTCTCCGGGGCGTGCCAAAGTCTCAAAGATGCCAGGGCCATGCCCAAGAACCTTCAGAGCCTAACTTTTTGAGCAAGATATTCGGGAAGAAGTAGAAGCCACAGAGTTTTCTAGGGTAAAGCACAGTCACGTCGGCTCGATCCTCACTTAGTATGTGGCGAATCTGAAAAAGGAGAACGTCACATGAAGTTCGTACCAAAGAGGAAAGCCCTACACATTGGGGTAATCGCACTTCTTGGCCTTGGGCTTACCTCAGCGCAGGCGGCGACCTTAACTTCACTTTCGGAGAAAAACGCCTCGAAAACGGTGATCGTCAAACTTGGAAGCAAGGTCGAATTAACTTTACATTCGATGTATTGGCAGTTGGCGGTGCCGACAAAAAGCAGCTCTCTGACCTCAAAGGGTGCTCCCATTCTCAAGCCGATTCTCCCCGGCCCTACAGCTCCAGCCGGATGCAGGATTGCTGGAAGCGGCTGCGGAACACAGACCTGGGTATTTACCGCTTCCAAAGTTGGGCTCACCCATTTGGTCGCAAGTCGAACTACTTGCGGTGAAGCGATGCAGTGCACCGGGGCTAATGGTCGGTTTACAGTGACGGTGAAAGTGTCGAACTAAGCCATCCTAAATTGTGAGATTGCTCGCGACCTCATGTATCTGCTCATTCAAAGAGTAGAGTCGATTTAGAAATCGGCTAGTTATGGAGGCCAATCATGTCCGAGAAATCTGGTCCATTTGTACTCGCAGTGGTAACCCAAAATGAGGCCCGCATGTGGTTTGAGGGAATCGATCCCGGCGCGAAACATGAGACGGTGAAAGAACGCAACCCCTTTGATCGCCACAATCATGTCCGGATGGCCCAACACAATCGTGGTCATGACATTGATGAGTATCTCCCGGATTACCTCGAATCTATATCGAAGGCTCTCGAACCGGCCGGAGAAATTTTGCTGGTGACGCACGGCAAAGGAAAAGGCAGCGCAGTTCCTGCGCTAACGGACTATTTCGAAAGGAAGCATCCGCAACTGGCCAAGAATGTTGCAGAGGTGCTAGACGTTGATATAACGAGACTAACCGAGCCTCAACTACTCGCCCTTGCCCGCGAATGGTGGGAGAAGAAGTACGGATATCACGACATAACGCTCTGAACCGCAACGCGTGCGTCTCCAGTAGCACCAAGATGAACTGGAATTTCCATTGTTTTAAGCATCCTTGTCATCCCATCGCCCATGTGGTCAACGACTACCGTCTCAATCCCATTTTCGCGTAGGAACTTCACGACGCGCGCATGGTGTGAACCATCGGTTCCCTCATCATGAAGAGTGCTCCAAGAAACTTCAACTTCGCGCCATGTCTTAATTTCTCTGCCTTGAAGATCCGCGATCGCTACCCAATCGGCACGTCCCCATCGTGGATCGACATTTCCATCAAGTTTTATTGGTACACAGACGATCATCTTGACCCCTAGTCGTTGAATTCCTTAGGCCATTGTGTCAGCGCATAGACTTTTTATGCACTCGAAACTTGTGAATTGGGCGACCTGTGGCCCCGTACTGGAGTTCTAATTCGAGCATGCGACTTTCGACCATCTGCGATAGATAGCGTTGAGCCGTCGCTCGGCTAAGACCCAATGCACCCGATATATCGCTCGCCGAAACCGGCTCAGGTGAAGCTTCGACAAACTTGAGTATGGAATCAGTGGTGGGATTCTTTGTGTTATCACTTCTGTAGAGATCGATCTTGGCGCCACGCATGAGAACCGAGACGCGATCGACTTCCTCTTGAGAGACTTCACGAGTGTCAGTAAGTCGGTTTCTCGCGGCGCGGTATGCAAGCAAGCGTTCTGCAAGCTGGAGGTGGGTGAAGGGTTTGACGATGTAATTTGCGGCGCCCAATTGAAGCGCATCTCTTACGCTTTGAGAATCTCGGGCGGCGGTAATTATGAAGATATCCATTTTGGATCCGCGAGGCAGTTGCTGAAGTCTGGCGAATAGCTCTAGGCCATGTTCGTCTGGAAGATATAGGTCAAGAAGAACCAGATCTGGTTTGTTTGCGAGTATAAATTCGTAGGCATTTGCACTTGTGTGCGCTTTTCCTATAACTTCAAAGCCTGCCACACGCGAAACGTATGCAGCATGGATATCGGCCACCCTGAAATCATCCTCAACGATCAGGGTTCGAATCATTTGACTGCCAATTCGTTGATAATGGATGTAGTGGGAAGTTCGACTACAAAGGTAGCCCCGTTTTGATTGAAATAGGTTATTTCCCCATTTGCTTGCTTCACCAGCCGCTGCACTATTGCTAGTCCGATCCCTCGATGCCCGCCGGCACGAGGGGCCTTTGTGGTGTATCCGTCCTGGAAAACAATTTCCGGATTTGGCTCAGGCAAGCCGCGACCGCTGTCGTGGACTCGGATTAGTTTTCGCTTTCCGCCTGGAGAAGTCACGCTGATTTCCACGAAAGCATTCTTAGAACCGGCTGCCGCATCAATCGCGTTATCCAAAAGATTTCCAACGATCGTGATAAGAGCATTTTGCTCAATCGCGAAATCATTCATTGGGACTTCGGCGTTTATCAGAAGATTTACCCCTCGTTCACGCGCAATGGAAACCTTTGCAATGAGCAGGGCGGTGATCGTTGGGTTGGCAATGTTGTCATGCAGGGTTTCTGCTAAATCAGCGTTAATCGTCGAAATTTCTCCCAAGTATTGAGAAGCCTCTTCGTATCTTCCCAATTCGATCAATCCATTGAGGGTGTGCATGCGATTGGAATATTCGTGCTGTTGCGCGCGTAAAGCGTCAGTTAAATTGCGAACGCTATCTAATTCGCGCAGTAGCCCAATGTGTTCGGTTCGGTCCCGAAGTGTGATTACCGCTCCGATATCTCGACCCATCTGACGCACGGGCCTTCGGTTAACTCTTAACGCGAAGTTCTCATTCAAAACCAAATCATCATCGCCTTGCTGAGTCTGACCAAGAAGAAGATCGAGCAATCTTCCCTCCGGAAGTACATCTCGTATCTGTCTTCCTTGGACGGTGAAATGCAAATTCAGTAACCTAAGGGCTTCGTCGTTAATGAGGGTGATCTTGCCCTGTGGGGTAAGGGTAATAACGCCTTCCTTTATACCGTGCAGCATGGCGTCATGTTCTTGATACTGTGATGTGACTCGTTCGAGCTCGTGAGCGATCTTCTGACCCTTGAGACGACGAGATAACAACTCAGCAATCAGAAATCCAAAAAGGATGAAGCCGATTCCAAAGAGAAAGAACGCCTGTGCCAGATATTTGTTATCTGCAGCGAACTTACTTTCCAAAATTCCGGCAGAGACCATTCCCACGATTTGGTTTTGATACCCGAAGACCGGAGTCTTTCCATTTGCTGACCTACCCAAAGTTCCTTTGTCTGTATTTGTTGATGAGATTCCGCGAAGTGCGGGAAGCGGCCCATCTAAACGTTTGCCGATGAGAGCGGGATTTGGATGTGATAGTCGAATGCCATTCTTGTCTGCAATTACAACGTAAGATGCCCCAGTTTTTTTCCTAATGTTTTCGGCAATTGTTTGCAATTCATGAGTCGGATCCTCAACAGTCAAGAGGGTAATAACATCCGGCATTGCTGCCGTTGCATTTGCAATGGCAAGTGCGCGTAGTTTGTACTGGTTATCTTGGGCGGCCTGGGCGACTCTAAAGGCAAGGGTCGTTCCGACCAGTGCGGCGATTAGAACAACAAGGATGCGGTTCGAACCTAGCTTGAGCATTGTGCCGCGCAAAGTTGCCATGCTTGCCCCTCCACCCTGGATAATGCCCGCATTGTGCTCCAGATCGACCTAAAAGTCTTTAGGATGAGATAAACGAGCAAAACACCTATTAAAGTTCTTTACTTGAACATATTGGAAGAAACGTATCTTTAAGTGATCTGCGTCCTAATCTCCGTCCATGTCAAAAGGATTACGAGTTCAATTCAACGATGTTTCCAAGCGTTTCAGGACACCTAAGGGTGACTGGTATCAAGCTCTCGCCGGGCTAAATTTCACCGTCGAACCGGGTCAATTTGTGGCCTTAGTTGGCCCGACTGGCTGCGGTAAATCGACAGCTCTCACTTTGCTTGCTGGACTTGAAGAGTCAAGTATCGGATCGATAACGGTTGACGGTGAGACCGTAAAAGATATTGATACGTCTACCGGCTTCGTTTTTCAGCACGATGCAACTTTTCCGTGGATGAACGTCAAAAATAACATTGCCGCGGGCCCTAAGTTTCGTGGAGTCCAAGAGGACGAGTATGAACTGCAAGTTACAAAGTGGATTGCCAAAGTTGGTCTGACTGGATTTGAAAAGCATTTTCCGCATCAGCTTTCTGGTGGTATGAAAAAAAGAGTTGCCTTAGCCCAGTGTTTGATCAACGAGCCAAAACTTTTGTTGATGGATGAGCCATTTAGTGCTTTGGATGTGCAGACCAGAGCGATTATGACCGATGAACTCCTTGCGCTTTGGGAAAGTTCCGGAGCCACCGTGCTGTTCGTGACGCACGACTTGGAAGAAGCTATTGCCCTTGCCGATCGAGTAATCGTCCTGACTGCGGGGCCAGCACAAATAAAAGCTGACTTCAAAATCAATTTGCCTCGTCCTCGTAAAGCTAGAGACATTCG
>JANXZF010000114.1 GCA_025355665.1 Actinomycetes bacterium | reverse complement strand
CCATGCCGTCTGAAGGGCAGTAGCTCAACTGGCCAGAGTTCCGGTCTCCAAAACCGGCGGTTGGGGGTTCAAGTCCCTCCTGCCCTGCCATGTTCGAAAGAGTTCGACCAACGAAAGGATTAGGCCCACGATGACAGATGTGGTTGCTCCACGCGAAGAGAAGAAGCTTGGCCTCTTTGCGCGCATTGGCCTTTTCTACCGCCAGGTAGTTTCCGAACTACGCAAGGTCGTATGGCCTACTCGTAAGCAATTGACCACTTACACCGCCGTCGTTCTGGTTTTCGTAACCTTCATCATCGCCGTTGTTTCCCTTCTCGATCTGGTTTTAACCAAGATCGTCTTCTTGGTATTTGGATAAGGAAGCAAAAATGTCTGAAGAAAAGAACGACGCCTTCGAGGCTGCCCTCGCTGCCGGAACTGCCGAACCAGTTTCAGCCGAAGTCGCTGCGGCTATTGAAGATGAATCCACTGATTTAGAGAATTTTGGTGCGACCCCTGATTTAGAGAACTCTGGTGATTCAGTCCTTGAAGTTGAAGACGAAGAAAACGATCCCAACGCCGAGTTCCGTCGTGCACTTCGCACCGCCGCAGGTGATTGGTACGTCGTCCACTCATACGCAGGTTATGAGAAGAAGGTAAAGGGAAATCTCCAGAACCGTATTCAGTCTTTGAACATGGAAGATTACATTTTCCAGATCGAAGTTCCTGAAGAAGAAGTCACTGAAATCAAGAACGGCCAGCGCAAGCAGGTTAAGCGCAATATTTACCCAGGCTACGTTCTTGTACGTCTAGATCTCACCGACGAATCTTGGTCTGCTGTTCGTAACACTCCAGGTGTTACAGGCTTTGTTGGCAACGCGCATCACCCAAGCCCGCTGACGTTCGAGGAAGTTGAAAAGATTCTTGCTCCACGTCCAGTTAAGAAATCCGACAAGCCCGAAATTCGCGTCGTTGATTTCCAGGTCGGAGAATCCGTCACTGTTATGGACGGTCCGTTTGCAACTCTTCCAGCGTCGATCAGCGAAATCATGCCTGAGCAAGCAAAGCTCAAGGTTCTGGTTTCGATCTTCGGTCGCGAAACTCCAGTGGAATTGGCATTCCACCAAGTACAAAAGATTTAATCCCGGAAACTAGATAGAGAAGAGAAACAACTATGGCCCCGAAGAAGAAGATCACAGCAATGATCAAGTTGCAGATCCAAGCTGGCGCTGCAACACCTGCGCCTCCAGTTGGTCCTGCTCTAGGTCAGCACGGCGTGAACATTATGGAATTCGTTAAGCAGTACAACGCTGCGACGGAATCACAAAAGGGACAGATCATCCCCGTTGAGATCTCCGTGTACGAAGATCGCACGTTCACCTTCGTAACAAAGACCCCACCAGCATCACGTCTGATCTTGAAGGCTGCTGGAGTCGACAAGGGATCTGCCGTTCCTCACAAGACCAAGGTCGCATCAATCACCAAGGCCCAGGTTCAAGAGATCGCAAAGACCAAGATGGAAGACCTCAATGCCAATGACATTGATGCCGCCAGCTTGATCATCGCAGGCACCGCACGTTCGATGGGCATCACCGTCACCGATTAATACTTTTCTTCATTCCAAATCGGAATGAAGATGTGGGAGAACCACGCTGGTTCGTATCACCACAACCGAATGAGAACTTATGAAACGGTTCTTGAAAGAGGAGCGAAATGAAGCGCAGCAAGAAATACACCGCAGCAGCGGAAAAAGTTAAGAAGGATTACCTATACACACCACTTGAGGCCGTGACACTTGCTCGCGAAACCTCAACCACAAAATACGACGCAACTGTTGAAGTTGCTCTATTACTTGGTGTCGATCCTAAGAAAGCCGATCAAGCAATCCGAAGCACAGTTAACTTGCCACACGGAACAGGTAAGACTGTTCGCGTACTTGTGTTCGCAGGTGGAGCTCGCGCTGACGAAGCACGCGCCGCTGGTGCCGACATTGTTGGTGCAGACGAATTGATCGATGAAGTTGCAAAGGGTCGTCTTGATTACGACGCGGTTGTTGCAACACCAGATTTGATGGGAAAGGTTGGTCGTCTTGGAAAGGTTCTCGGACCTCGTGGACTTATGCCAAACCCAAAGACCGGCACTGTGACAACAGATGTTGCAAAAGCCGTAACCGATATCAAGGGTGGAAAGATCGAGTTCCGCGTTGATAAGAACTCAAACCTTCACTTCATCATCGGTAAGACTTCCTTCACCACACAGCAGTTGGCAGAGAACTATGCCGCGGCACTCGATGAGGTAAACCGCGCGAAGCCATCTTCATCAAAGGGCCGTTACATCCGTAAGGCAGTTATCTCAACAACGATGGGACCTGGCATCATGGTTGATCCCAACATCACACGCGAAGCGGTATCCGCCGAATAAATTCTGTGCAATAACCCCCTTCGTAGTTGGGCTTGAGACTGCTTTGCTTTCGTCTCTGCGTTCCACCTACGAAGGGGGTTATTTCTTGTCTAAAACAGGTGGAGAATTGAGACGAAGGGAAGGCAAATGAAAATTCTGATGATCATCAACGGTTCGGCTTACGGGATGGATTCCACTTACAACGCCATACGGCTCGCGGGTTCTCTCTCTAAACGCGATGGGGTTGAGGTCACCATATTTCTCATGGGTGATGGAGTCACGGCAGCGATGGCAAACCAGAAAACTCCAGATGGCTATTACAAGCTAGACCGAATGCTCACAGTTGTTGTTCAGCATGGCGGTATTATCGAATGCTGCGGAACGTGCATGGATGCGAGGGGGATTTCGGACGCTATGCTCATGGAAGGCGCCGCTCGTTCGACTATGGAAGCACTTACAAACGCAACACTTGCCGCCGATAAGGTTTTAGTTTTTTAGGAATTCGGGATTATTAAGGAGATGAAATGAACTACGGAATGAGCAGAACGTTAGATCGTCCGTTCGACGAAGTTAACGAGGAGGTTCGCGCAGCCCTTGCCGAGCAAGGATTCGGCGTAGTTACCGAGATCGATATGCAGGCGACCCTTCGCACAAAGATCGGTGTCGAGATTGATCAGCAAATAATCCTCGGCGTCTGCAGTCCGAAATACGCTCACCGCGCCCTTCAAGTCGAGCCGTCGATCGGACTTCTCTTGCCGTGCAACGTGGTCATCCGAAAGACAGATGCTGGAACCGTCGTCGAGATGATCAACCCTCAGATGATGGCCGAAATAACCGAGGCCCCCGAAATGCAGACGATCGCCGATGAGGTTTCCGAGAAGCTCTCGGCAGCACTGGCTAGCCTGCGCGCTGCCTAACTTTCACGCTCATTTTGACGTGGGTGGGGGCCAACGCCTACCCTTACGTTCTCACCAAAGACCGCTGGTGCGGGAACTAAGAGATTAGTGCTCGCTTAAGTGTCAATAGACAGCCCGCGTAGGTTCACACGTTAAACCCGTGCGCATCTACGCGTATCGGGTTTATTGCTTTTTAGAGGCCTTTTTGGTTTGAAACGTGCGTTACACGAGTGGCGCAATCTGATCTATGACAGAAAGGTGAACCGAATGGCTCGCCCAGATAAAGCAGCAGCAGTTGCTGAACTGACGGAAGATTTCCGCACAGCCACAGCCACTGTCCTCACTGAGTATCGCGGACTTTCCGTGACCTTGATGAAGAAACTACGTCGCGACCTTGGTGCAGATACCAAGTACTCCGTCGTAAAGAATACCCTCACAAAGATTGCAGCAAAAGAAGCTGGCTTTGATGTTCCTTCCGAACTTCTCACCGGACCTTCTGCGCTGGCATTCATCAAGGGTGACGCAATCGTTGCGGCCAAGAGTCTGCGCGATTTCGCCAAAGAGAATCCTTTCCTTGTTATCAAGGGTGGAATTTACGAAGGCAAGAACGTCACCGCGGCCGAAATTTACAAGTTAGCCGATCTGGAATCACGCGAAGTCCTCTTGGCCAAGCTTGCTGGCGCGATGAAGGCGACCATGGCCAATGCCATTCGCACAATCGACGCGCTTCGCATCAAGAAAGAAGAAGGCGCTCCTGTAGTTGCTGAAACGGCTACGGCGAGCACAGATGAGACACGTGTTGCAGAAGTTGCAGTCGAGGCCGTTGAAGAAGCCCCAGTCGTTGAAGCCGTTGCAGAAGCAGTCGCTGAAACCCCAGTTGTTACCGAAGAAGTTCAAACCCCAGTAGAAGAAAAGGAATAAATCATGGCAAAGCTCAGCACAGAAGACCTATTGGGTCAGTTCAAGGAAATGACATTGGTCGAGCTCTCAGAGTTCGTCAAGTCATTTGAGACAGAATTCGATGTCAAGGCATCAGCACCAGTTGCAGTTGCTGCAGCAGGTGGCGCAGCCGGCGGAGAAGAAGCAGCAGCACAAGATGAGTTCACACTCACCTTGGAAAGCGCTGGCGCTCAGAAGATCGCCGTCATCAAGGAAGTACGTGGCATCAACTCAAGCCTTGGCTTGAAAGAGGCCAAGGACATCGTCGATGCTGCACCTGCAGTATTGATCGAAAAGGGAACCAAGGAAGCAGTAGAGAAGGCAAAGGCAGCATTAGAGGCAGCCGGAGCAACAGTTTCCGTCAAGTAATTTATTTGCACCCTACGAGCGCCCC
>JANXZF010000085.1 GCA_025355665.1 Actinomycetes bacterium | reverse complement strand
AAGAGAGTTTCCTGGAAGCTAAGACTAGGGAGAAGTAATGAGCAAGGTCAGCGTAGTAGGCGCAGGTTTCTACGGTTCCACGACCGCGTTGCGTTTGGCGCAGTACAACATTTTCGACACTGTTGTTTTAACAGACATCGTCGAAGGAAAATCTGAGGGCTTGGCCCTGGATATGAATCAGTCTCGTCCCATCGAAGGATTTGAGACCAAGATTATCGGTGCAACAACAACTGCCGATGGTGCCGGATACGAAGCAACAGCGAACTCAGATGTTGTCGTAATAACTGCCGGACTTCCTCGCAAGCCGGGTATGAGTCGCATGGACTTGATCGGCGTCAACGCCGGAATCGTTCGCGGCGTTGCAGAGAATATCGCCAAGCACAGTCCGAACGCAGTGGTGATAGTAGTTTCCAATCCTCTTGATGAAATGACCGCATTGACTCAATTGGCAACAGGTTTCCCACGCAATCGCGTCATGGGACAAGCCGGAATGCTCGACACCGCGCGCTTCACAAATTTCGTTGCAGAGAAACTTGGCGTTTCAGTTGGCTCAGTCAAAACTTTGACCCTGGGTTCACATGGCGACACCATGGTTCCAGTTCCAAGTCGCTGCACAGTCGATGGCGTTGCGCTTTCCGAGAAGCTCTCTGCCGAGGAAATCGAAGAATTAGTTGTTCGCACTCGTAATGGTGGCGCAGAAATTGTTGCGCTACTGAAAACCGGATCTGCCTATTACGCACCATCGGCAGCAGCCGCAAGAATGGCTAAAGCCGTCTTTGAAGATTCTGGAGCAGTAATGCCAGTGTGTGCATGGGTCGATGGTGAGTACGGAATCTCAGGCGTCTACCTGGGTGTTGAGGCCGAACTCGGGCGAACAGGAGTTCGCAAAGTCGTCGAGACCAAATTGTCAGATACAGAACTTTCAGAGTTGAAAGCAGCGGCCGAAGCAGTCCGTGCAAAGCAAGCAGACGTACAAAGCCTTTAATTCACAAACATCCTTAGAGACGTAAAAAAGAGCAGCGGGAGCGGAGAAATTATGGACAAGATCAAGGTAGTCGGAACCGTAGTCGAATTAGACGGCGATGAGATGACACGAATCATTTGGCAGTTCATTAAGGAACAGTTGATCTTGCCTTATCTCGACATCAATTTGGAGTACTACGATCTCGGAATCGAAAACCGCGATGCAACCAATGACCAGGTCACCATAGATTCTGCTCATGCGATTCAAAAGCACGGCGTCGGCGTTAAGTGCGCAACGATCACTCCTGACGAGGCCCGTGTTAAGGAATTCGGCCTAAAGCAGATGTGGAAGTCACCAAACGGAACCGTCCGAAATATCTTGGGTGGCGTAATTTTCCGCGAGCCAATCTTGATCAGCAACGTTCCTCGCTTGGTTCCACAGTGGACCAAGCCAATCGTTATCGGCCGTCACGCATTCGGTGATCAGTACAAGGCCACTGACTTCCGCGTTCCCGGCGCCGGAAAGTTGACGATGACCTTCTCTCCAGAAGATGGCTCCAAGCCAGTGGAGTACGAAGTATTCAACTTCAAGAGTTCAGGCGTTGCCATGGGTATGTACAACGTTGATGATTCGATCCGTGACTTTGCTCGCGCATCTTTGAACTACGGCTTGCTGCGTAAGTTCCCAGTGTTCCTCTCGACAAAGAACACGATCTTGAAGGCCTATGACGGACGCTTCAAAGATATCTTCCAGGAAATCTTTGAGACAGAATTCAAGGCAGATTTCGATAAGGCAGGAATCACCTACGAGCACCGCCTCATCGATGACATGGTTGCGACCTCTCTTCGTTGGGAAGGCGGCTACGTCTGGGCTTGCAAGAATTACGACGGAGACGTGCAATCCGACACCATCGCGCAGGGCTATGGCTCTCTCGGGCTTATGACCAGCGTTCTTATGAGCCCGGATGGAAAGACTGTTGAAGCCGAAGCTGCTCACGGAACCGTGACACGTCACTACCGCATGCACCAACAGGGCAAGCCAACTTCGACCAATCCAATCGCGTCGATTTTCGCTTGGACTCAAGGTTTATTGCACCGTGCTACTTTGGACAACACCCCTGAGTTGGCAAAGTTCGCAACAACTCTCGAGCGAGTTTGTATCGAAACAGTTGAGTCGGGCAAGATGACCAAGGACCTGGCAATCTTGATTTCACCAGATGCTCCTTGGCAGACAACGCAAGAGTTCTTGGCATCCATTGATGAGAACCTTCAGAAAGCAATGGCTTAAATCCTTTGTCGCAATACCCCGAGTGCGGCGCGATCGCACTAGTTGGTTCGGGGGAGTATTTACCTGTGATGACCGCTCTTGAAGGTGAGTTACTTCAAGCAGCAGTCATTCGCGGCAAAAAGGAAGTTTTTGTACAATTGCCTACTGCAGCGGGAGCTGAAAGTGAATCTCGTTTGGAACACTGGCACGAGTTGGGCCAAGTGCAAGGTCAACGTTTAGCCGTGTCCACCAAATCACTTCGTCTCTACAAACGCAAGGATGCCTTCAATCAAGAATTTGTTGACGTAATTCAAGAGGCGGGTCTTATTTATCTATCTGGCGGGGATCCTCACTATTTAACTGAATCTCTCATCGATACACCTGTCTGGGATGCGATTGTGCGTGCATGGGCCAGCGGTTCATCACTGATGGTTTGCTCTGCCGGAGCGATGGCCCTTGGCAGCGAAATCATCGCTTTCCGCAAATCGCATGCCACTCGCGGACTGTCCCTTCTGCCAACAATTCAAACGATTCCTCATTACGATCGATTTTTAGGTTGGCTCCCGGATCGAGTCTCTGCCGCAATTATGCGCGTACGAGAGGGAATCAACTTGATCGGCATTGACGAAAACACAGCGCTAGTTCGGGATAGATTCGATTCGTCGTGGCGAGTGTGGGGCGAAGGCAAGGTTCACTTACTCAAGAGTTCGGAAACTCATTCATTCCTTGCGGGGGATGAAATCGATCTTACATAGGTCGGAGCAGGTGGCACCTAAGCCGTGTTGGCGGGAGACACATACCCGTCCGACATGGCCCACACCTCAAATAAACTTCTACTAAAGGTTCGTCAGGTTCCCCGTCTCCATGTCGATCCGAATTCGGGTGAGTTCCGAGTGAACATTCCAGAAATTTAAATTCAGCTGAAAAGTTTCCAAATTTGACATCGTTCGAAATGCCGCTCAATCAGTCAAATGCGATTTGCGGTCTTCAACGACTGCCTGGACAAAGCCATCGCACACATTTCTTTTCCGATTTACGCGTCTGAATGCCTGGACGTCCGTGAAAGAAGAGAAATAACAAATTCCATTTGCGGCAAATAAACCAACCTGGGAATCGTGC
>JANXZF010000047.1 GCA_025355665.1 Actinomycetes bacterium | reverse complement strand
GCTTATCGAGAAGGGTTGACCATTTGTTTGAGTCAGCAGTGGATAGGGCCACCAAAAGTGTCTTATTAAAACCCTTTACCTCTTGCTGGCAATTGTTTGAGTCAGCAGTTGATAGAGCCTACAGAAACCGCCTTTTTCAAGCATTCATAGTGCTGCATTATTGCCGAATGCTGCAAGACCTTGAGGAGGGAAGAATCACTTCTAAACTTGAAGGTCCGGAGTGGGCGAAAGACAGATAAGACCCAAAATGGATATCCGTCCACGCATTCCGGCCTGCTCCGTCTGAGCAAAATGACCAAAGAGCCGCTGTTGAAGTTCAATAGCGGCTCTTCGATGGGGAAGTCAATGCAAAATTGTTTTTGCTCGCCTTAGCCCCATTAATCAGTTTTGACCTTGAACATTATCTCCGTCGATACCAGATGCCGCCCCGCTCTGGCTTTCAGATCCGCTTTGAGCATCCGCGCTATCGTCATTGGGATTAGCTGCTGGCCCACCATCGCATTGGGCGCCACTTGCACCGAGTCCGTTATTGCAGTCGCTTCCGGCTGCTTCCGTGCTTGATGCTTCCGTGCTCTGAGCTTCTGCACTGGGTGCAGGCGCGATCGTTACCACTGGAGCAGGTGCGTTCTGCGAGGCGTTTGCCGACGGAACGATGAATGATGCAGCTACACCGAAACCAAGGACGACTGCTGCGGTAACTGGAAGGAATTTCTTCCCCGCTAAAGACTTCATTGCCATGTTCGACTCCAAATCGTTCATATCCCGCCATTGTGGCGTAGGGTAATTATTGAATAGAGCGCCTGAACGAGTCCTGAATCGTGTTCAGGTCGGATTCAGCCATCTGACCCAAGGTTGGGTTTCAATGCTGGGAAGCCGATAAAGTTGCAGTCGTGAGGGTCGAAATCCATGTTTAAAATCCTGATAATTGAGGACGAAGAAGCGCTCGTCGCTGCTTTAAAGCGCGGCCTAAGCGCTGAAGGATACTTTGTGGAATCTAGCTCGAATGGAAGGGAAGGCTATTTACTAGCCAGTGAGAAGCATTTTGACCTCATCCTTTTGGACATTCTTCTTCCCGAGATGAATGGATTTGAAATCTGCGAAGAATTACGGAAACAGGGCAATCTCACCCCGGTTCTGATGCTAACTGCCCAGGGTGATGAACTGGATATCGCAGAGGGGTTAGATCTTGGAGCCGATGATTACTTGGTCAAGCCCTTCTCTTTTGTGGTCTTGATGTCACGAATCCGGAGTTTGATTCGAAGAACCAAGAGAGGGTCGATCGAACAAACTACCGCCTTTGGTCTTTTTTTGCTGGACCCAGATGCGCATCGCGCATTCTGTGGTGAGGTCGAAATCGTACTTACCGCAAAAGAGTTTGCAATCCTTGGTTACTTTCTTACCCACCCTCGCAGTGTGATATCCAAGAGGGAATTGTTGGATGAACTATGGGATATGAACTACATGGGAGATCCAAACATCGTTGAAGTCTATATTCGACGATTGCGACAGAAAATAGACCCGTTGCTGCGTGCCCCGGCTATTGAGACAATCAGGGGAGTTGGATATCGATTGAATGTGGACGTGTGATGAGAAGTATGCACGTGCGGACAAGAGCCGCTTTGGCAGCCACGGGCATTGTTTTCCTGGCCACTGCATTCGGGTCGGCCGGGTTAGTTATAAGTCAGCAGAAAATGCTGATTCGCAGCTTGGATGCAAGTGGTCAACTGAGAATTAACGACATCCAATCCTTGCTCGCAGATCGAGTTTTGCCTCGAGAAATCACGATTATCGGAGATGATTCAGGGTTCTTGCAAGTACTCGACTCGCAAGGAAATATCGTCTCCGCCTCGAAAAATATCGCAGGGGAAACTGCCATCATCCTCCCCCCAGCGTTTGGCTCTGCGAAGAATGGAGAGGTGCTTGAGAACAGAGTGATCGGCGCATTTGATAACGTCACCTTCCGAGTGATTGCTAAGCAAATAAGCGTGAACAAGAAGACTTATTCCGTGATCGTTGGATATAGTTTGGAGAAAACGCGGAGTTCTATCTCTTATCTAATTGGACTTCTTATTATTCTAAATCTGTTGGTAATGCTGCTTGTATACCTTGCTACCTGGTTTGTGACAGGAAGGGCTCTTAAACCCGTTGAAAAAATGCGCTCAGAAGTTGACCAACTTTCAGCGAAAGATCTTTCCAGGAGAGTCTCGGTTCCAGGAAGCGAGGACGAAATCGGTCGCTTGGGCAAGACTCTTAATTCAATGTTGGACCGACTGGAGATTTCTGATCAAAAACAGAGACGATTCGTAAGCGATGCGTCACATGAGTTGAGAAATCCTCTGGCCGGGATGAGGACCCAGTTGGAAGTTGAATTGCTCTATCCAGATCCACACAAGATCGAAGAGGGTCGGAAAGCACTGCTCGCCTCCACTTTGAGATTGCAGGAGTTGACTGAAAACCTCTTAGTTTTGGCCGTCAGCGATAGCAATAAATTGGTGTCGAATGGGGGTGAAATTGCTCTCGGCCATGTCATTAGGCGTGAAATCGCGGGTTTCGTTTTTGCCCCTGGTGTCACCGTAGATGCCTCCGAGGTTCAAGATATCTCTGTTTGGGGGGATGAATCTCAACTCAGACGCGTCTTCATTAATCTGCTTGATAACGCGAATCGATTTGCAGAGTCAATGATCGTCGTGTCACTGGCGTTCAAAGACGAGAAGGTCATTCTCGAAGTGATTGATGATGGGCCGGGAATACCAATGGCCGACCAGGAACGTATTTTTGAACGATTCTCACGCTTGGATGACTCAAGGACTAGGCATCAAGGTGGCACCGGGCTTGGTTTAGCCATCGCAAAAGAAATAGTCCTAGCTCACGATGGTGAGATAGGACTATTGCGGGATAATAAGGGTGCGCACTTTGCGGTCAAATTGAATCCGCTTGAGAAAAGTAGGCAATCCTTCCGTTAACTTCTTAAATCTGTTTAAGCGTTAGGCTTTTCACTGGTGCCTTTTGACTTAATGGCGGTAGTTTGCGCGATTTTGGAACCTGGTGCACTTACCCAAATTTTGAAATCAACTTCATTTTGGGAACTTCGGTACAAACTGAATTGATTTTCTGGATAGTGACCCGCCTGTTTTTTGTTATCAAAATAGACCGTTGACTCTTGTTTGGCAGGAATTATCAGCCCATTGAGTTTTTGATAATAGGCTTCCTTTGCCTTAGTCACAATATCTGTCATTTCGTAGTACACCTCGATACCCGACATTGGCGTAGAACTCGAGTTCTTTAAAGTAAGTTCCAATTGGTCGCCAATTGGATTTTTTGTAGCTGGATCCACATTGTTCTCGGCTGCGGCATAGGTGATCTGCAAGTTGGGAGTCGCAGAGTTATTGACGATTGGATTCGAGGCTACGGGTAGCGTCAATTCGGAATTGGTTTGGCTTGCTGAAGGGGTAGCAGTACTTGGGGCAGTTGCGCCCGATGCTGTTTTGGGTGGAGTTGACCCACAGGCAGACAAGATTCCTGCTGATACCGTGACCCCGATAGCCACGGCAAATAGTTTCCTTCTATTCATTTCTATCTCCTCAGTAGTCTTTTACGGGTAGTTATCAGGACGGCGAACAGAATTACTCCAAAGGAGCCGAAGATGAGCGAGAGTAGATTCGGCAGTGTGCCGCTAAAAGCGAAACCAACTGGCATTTGATTGAATTTGTCTTTGATCCCAAGGTAGGCGAACGTGCTGCGTTCATAGTGCTTGGTGATCGAAGAGATTTCAATTCCATTTCGTACCTTGTCGAAGCCTGCAAAATTCGCCAGAACGGCAACTTCGTTCTTTTTGCTTATCTGTAGGCTGTGGAAAAGGCCCCCGGGAACTTGATTGTCGGGGTCCATTGTGTCGCCTATCTGAGGGAGGATTAGCACGACGCTCAGCCAGAGAACAATCGAGGCGACAAGGCTGATTCCTAATTCTCGAGTGTATGAAGCAAGTCCCATGGCTAGAGCGCTCCAGAGCAGAAGGTAGATCCAAGACAGACCCGCAGTGATTAGCAACCGATACAGATCAATCGCATGTAGTGGCGAGTTCCCAATTACTGCCACGACCGCAGTTACAATCGTGAATATTGTCAAAACGGCCAAGAACCACGTCCATGCTAGAGCTAGAATCTTTCCGGCGGCGAATTGGTATCGACCAATAGGCCGCGTAAAAATCAGCCCAAGCGTGGCCTTCTGCTTCTCCTTGGCAATCATTCCGTAACCAAGAACTATGGAAAATAGCGCACCAAGAATTTCTAGGTATTCGATGCTTCCTCGTAGCAACTGCAACGGGAAAAGCTGTGGAGGAGCCGGCACCGTCGTACTTCCCGCGCTATGCAATGCCAAGACATACTTATTGTAGGCATCCATCTTCACTCGGAAATCTAGTGCCGATACCAAGATTGAAACGAGTACTGCCAGGAGTGTGAAAGTAAGGAGAAGTAGTAAGAACTTATTTCGGCGTATGTCGAGAAGTTCCTTACGAAATATGACCAGAGTGTTATTCATCTAGGGTTCGCCTCAATCGATCGCGCTTCGAGATGAGTAAGACGAAAGTTCCAACCATGAGTGCAAGCGCTAGAACGATAATCCCGATTGTGGGGCTTCCCGTGAAATCTGGATTTTGTAAAATCGAGCTACCAGCCTTCTTGAATTGCTCAGAGGTGGAGAGCGGGCTGAAGATTGAGTTCAGGATGGAAAAAGCACCACCCTGGTTCGCAAGTGCAGGCACAGGATTGAGCAGGGATACGGGATGGTCGGCAGTGCCGAGCTGTGGCAGCACAAAGGTGATGATGCTCCATAGTGAGATTGGTAATAGCAAGGCGTTGGTCTCACGTGAACTATAGAGTGCACAGATCATTCCGAGCAGGACGAAACCAAGTAAGAAGATCAGGGACATTGAGAAGAATGCTACGAGGCGAAGGGAATCGCCAAACGCAAGTGCTTTTCCGATGATCAAGGCAATACTCGCCCAACTTATCAATGTCACGAAACCCAGAATCGCTGCCAGCCATAATTCGATTCCCATCAACTTTCCAAGCAAGTATGAACGAGAATCGATTGGCCTTGTGAGAATTAGATCCGCTGTGTGAGCTTTTCTGTCTCGGATAATCGAGGTAACTCCCAATACGATCGCCAATAATGCGCCGATCAGAACAAGGTAGATAATAGTATTTCTCAAGTAGTAAAGAGCAGGAACGTTGGCAAAAGGGTTCGGCGCGGTAGTTAGACCTTGCTCTTTAACTTTTTGCCAAATTGCTGTCACATTCTTGTTCGTCAGCCAGCCGATGAAGCTCGATACCGAGACCATGCCGACAAAAACCACAAGCAATGCTTGTGCAAGTTTTTCCCTACGAAGGCTCTTTATTTCCTGACGAGCTGTGACTAGGACGATGCTCATGCCGTCTTGGCTGTGTCAATCTGTAGGTAAATCTCCTCTAACGATTCCTCACTGGGAAATGACAGCAGTGTCGAATCCAGGGTGTCGTGGTAAACAAGGTGCCCCTGTCTGAGGACACCGATGCTTGTACAAGTTTTTGACACTTCCGCGAGTAAATGGGTATTCATAAATATCGTCATACCAAGGTCACGATTTAGGGAAACGATCACATCCCTTAGTTCCCTAACGCCTACTGGATCAAGACCG
>JANXZF010000035.1 GCA_025355665.1 Actinomycetes bacterium | reverse complement strand
CGTGTCGTGAGAGAGCGGCTTTTCAACCATTGCATGAACTCCTGAAGCAGCGAGTTGCTTGCCGATATCTAGGTGATAAATAGTTGGTACGGCCACCATCGCGTAATCAATTCCGAGGGCAATGAGTTCCTCGACAGAGGCGACGACCGTTCGACCTTGCGCTACACCTTGAGCATCGCCCGCTGGATCAGACACGCCAACAAAATCCACACCTGGCAAGGATGCAAGAACACGTGCATGGTGACGGCCCATCATGCCCAGCCCGACAAGGCCCGCTCGCAAATTTTTCACGCGTTATACGCCCGCTGCCGCAATTGAATTGATTACCGAGACGATGGTTTCCAAATCACTTTCTGATAGCGCTGGATGAACTGGAATAGAAAGGACTTCATTCGCCGCACTTGTCGTATTTGGTAAGTCAAAGGCGTGACCGAAGGATGGCAAGCGGTGTACGGGGATGGGGTAGTAAACGCCATTGCCTACTCCACGCTTTGTCATCTCAGCACCGAAAGCATCTCGGTCATGTCCGACAACGCGAATTGTGTACTGGTGATAGACATGAACGGCACCAGGTGCCACATAAGGAACAACTACGCCCTTTAGATTCTCATCAAAGAACTTTGCATTGGCTCTTCGCTGTTCGGTCCATTTACTCAACTTCCTAAGTTGGACCCGCCCGATTGCAGCGTGAATATCGGTCATTCTGGTGTTAAAGCCGACGATTTCATTTTCGTACCGCTTCTCCATGCCCTGATTGCGCAGTAGGCGTGACTGGCGAGCAGTTTCATCGTTGGCCGTCGTGATCATTCCACCTTCGCCCGAAGTCATGTTCTTGGTCGGGTAGAAGGAGAAAACTCCAGCATCACCGAATGCCCCAGCGGGAGTCCCATCAAGGCTGGCCATGTGAGCTTGTGCCGCATCCTCCACGACGAGCAAATTGTGGCGACGAGCAATATCCATAATCTCTTTCATTGCAGCGGTCTGACCATACAAATGGACTGGCTGAATTGCTTTCGTCTTCGGAGTGATGGCGGCCTCTACGGCCTTTGGGTCAATATTGAACGTTCGAGGATCGATATCCACGAAAACCGGAGTTGCGCCCGTCAGAGCTACGGAATTCGCTGTCGCTGCGAAGGTGAAGGAAGGAACAATGACTTCATCTCCGGTATCCAAGCCCAGCGCCTCAAGTGCCATGTGTAGACCCGAAGTCCCTGAATTGACCGCGATGCAATGTCTATTTCCGACGATCGCAGAGAACTCGCTCTCGAATGCTGCCACTTCTGGACCTTGCGCGAGCATGCCGGATTGAAGGACTCGATCGACAGCTTCGCGCTCTTCGGCGCCTATTAGGGGTTTGGCTGCTGGAATCATGCTCATTGATCTACTTCCGTGAGTGTGTTTGCGTCACGTTGGAGATAACGTGCGCCGGTTTTCGGACAACTAAATTTCCCAGCGCCCTCATCGGTCAATGGTACGCCAGCCTTTCCAACCCAACGAATTCGCTTTGCAGGCACGCCTGCGACGAGAGCAAAGGCTGGAACATTCTTCGTCACGGTTGATCCAGCAGCAACTAGAGCCCATGAACCAATCTCAACAGGTGCGATACAAACGCTACCTGCACCGATCGATGCACCTTCGCGAATGGTCACTCCGGTTGCTTCCCAATCACTTCCACTCTTTTGGCTTCCGTCAGGATTGACCGCACGCGGATACTCATCGTTGGTCAGAATCACACCAGGGCCGATGAACACCCCAGCTTCAAGAACTGCAGGCTCGTACACCAACGCGTAGTTTTGAATCTTGCAATTGTCGCCAACCAAGACACCGTTTCCGATATAGGCACCCCTCCCGACAATTACGTTCTGGCCGAGGACGCTTTCTTCTCTAACTTGCGCGTAATGCCAAATGGAGGAACCATCGCCGATGCGAGCACTCGTTGCCACATCTGCAGTGGCATGAATTCGCGCGGAGGACATGGGCCAACCCTACCTTTTGGGCTGACTCAATTCGGCTACCGCCTTGGCGATGAGGTCGTAACTTGCACCACTGCGCCAGAAATCCACTTGGCGCTCGGCCCGATCTCGGACTTCCTTATATTTATCGGGGTTTTCTGCCCAAGAATTCAGGATTCCGGCGCTCTGCCCTGCGGTCAATTCGGTCGTGGTGAAATCCACCGTGGCTCCCGCGCGGGTCGACACAATGACTTCCCTTGGCCGCGGCAAATCCGTCGTTATGACAGGAACACCGCAAGCCAGGTACTCACCTATTTTCGTTGGCCATGCTCGCTGAAATGCTGGAGTGTCTTCGAGAAGCGAGAGTCCAACCCAAGCCCCCGATGCGAATTTCCACGAGTCAATCGGTTTAAGAGTGCCATGAAAACGCACCCGCGATGACGCGGGAGAGACCTCTTTCCACGCAACAACCTTGGAAATATCTTCACTGGAAATTTTCCCTACAACGTCCAATTCCCAATCTGGTGCGAGTTCGATGGCCCGTAGCATCGACCACAAACCCCGCGAACTGCGAACATCTCCAACATATATAGCCCTAGGTATCGGATCTGGATCATGGACGTCTGGAAGAAAGCGAACATCCGGTGCATTCGTTACAACCAGGCGTTTTTTTGCCTCGAAAGGTCGCACCCAATCATCGACAACAACGGTTACATCGGCGCGTGATGTTGCAAAGAGCGCGAGCTTGGCCAAAAGAATTCCAACTAGTTTCTGAGCACCTCTTGCCCAGTTTCGATCCTCAATGAGCAATCTGTAATCCTCGCGGACGTCAGCAATCCATGGTCGTTTTCGGATAAGCGTGCTTGCCCAAATTGCGATAGCTCCTTCGGGGTCTGGGGTAAATAGAACTTTGCCTCGCGCTCGCCAAGGCAGCACAAATGCATTTGTTACACGAGAAAATCGAGTTCCCTTGGCAACCGTATGAAAGACAACACCAGCAGGTACGTCCGCCTTATTCCCGAAACAAAATAATTCGATAGTCAAACCCTGGGATATAAGCGAGGCCATCACACGCTGAAGGCGCGCGTTTGAAACATCACGGCCCGCGGCGAGAATGCTGACATCGTATCTAGCCATCAAATATCTCCAGCGAGTACGTCGACATAAATATCCTCCAACACCTGGGCATCGCGATCCCAAGAAAGTTCTTGCTGTGCCGCCCGAACATTAGCGATCAATTCAAGGTGTCGAGCAATCGCCTTTTCAATTGCATCTTTCATCGACTTCGAGTTTCCTGGCTGATACAACTCTCCGATGTCGTACTTAGTGACTACACGCGCCAATTCGCTCACATTTGTAGCAATCACTGGCACCCCAGCATGCACCGCGTGAAAAAGTTTGTTCGGTAAAGCAAGACGATGAGATTCAAATTTGTCAGAGTGAGTAACAAAAACTAGGCCAGCGTTCTGCATTGCGGATGTGACAGAGGCAATTGGTTGAGATTTCAATACTTCGATCCCTAATTTTCTTGCACGTGGAACGAAATTTGCCGCCCATTGATTGTCATGCTCGCCCATCCAACAAATAGGTATCTTTATTTGACTCGAAACTTCCATTGTCACTTCAAGTTCTCGAAAAGCGTCAATTCGTCCCGCGTAAAGTACGGACCGGGGCGGTGATACGACTGACTTTGGACTCGATGAGTCGATTGGAAAACTATTTCGCACAACAAATACTTTCTTCACTCCGCGTTCGCGCTCAATAAGTTCGGCGATGGATTC